>LFRV01000103.1 GCA_001512485.1 Clostridiales bacterium DTU069
GTATCCGGTTTTATTGTCCGGATACTCCCGGAAATACTGTCCGAATAATCCGGAATACGCACACAAGCAATACATCAAGCGCCCGAAATATACATCCGAGCAGATAAAGGCTGCTGTTTGTTATTATCTGGAGTATGGCTGTAATATTACCCGCACAGTGAGGGTATAAGGATATCCATTGACTGGGAAGCGCTTGTAGCTGAAGTTGAGTCTTTAAAAAAGATATATCGAAAGAAAATGGAACATGATATTCTAAAAAGGCGGTGTATGTAGATACAACCAATGTGGAATTGTATCTTGTTCTGGGGAAAAGTGTACTGGAACAGGGAATGTGTACTTATGAGTAACTTTTCCCCGGAGAAGAAACGATAAGCTCAATAAACCTTTTAAAAATTTCTATCCGTGGTTTTCCTTGCTTATCGAAGATAGCCCGAACAGGCTTCCGAGTATTCCAAGGGCGGCGCTGCCCGATAAAAGCAGTGTGACAATCCCAAGCAAAAGCCTGTCTTTTGGAGGAAGGGGGATGAACGGCAGGGTTCCTCCCAATTGGCCATATCCACGGTTAATAAGTATGGTAATCAAAACCGCGGCCAGCAATCCGCCTCCGAAGGTTAATAAAAACCCGACAAGCACAAACGGGAAACCGATAAAGCTGTCCGGCGCGCCCAAAAGACGCAGTGTTTTAATTTGCTCACGGTTGTGATAAATACCCTGTCTAATCATGTGCGATATAATGACGAGAGTAGTTATGCTTACCGCGGCAATAACAAGATAGCCCAATATCTCAAGCGCGCGCGTGATTCCTTTTATCTGTTCAAGAACCCCCCTGTTATCGCGTACATAATCAATACCTTTAATATTCTTTATACTTTGCAGAACCGGATCAATTTGATCCAGGTGAATTCTTATTTCGATATAAGGTTCAAAGGGGTTTTTTTCAAACAAATCAAGGATATATGATTCATCACCCAGAATATTCTCCATGCGGACGCGGGCTTCCTCCGCTCCTACGTACCGGACATTCCATACTCCGTCGATCAGTTTTATACTGTTTATTATGTCCTCTGGGTTTTCAGGTGATTTGTCGAAATATGCGCTGATTTCCGCCTCCTGCTGAAGCAGAACAACGAGCTGGCTGCTGATGCCCCATACTGCGACGACAAGGCCAAGCAGAAACAGTATAAGACCTGTCCCCAGGAACGAAAAGATATTTGAAACGCGGTTGTAACGGATAATTCTGCCCGCTTCGCGTAAAAAGTAACCTATATTTTTCATATTCGCTCACCACCGCGTTCGATTGAAATTTTTCCCTTTTCCACACGCAAAATTGTGGCTGTCCGGCAATCGTCTATCAAGTGCGTTGCGTGTGTCGTAATCATGACGGTTGTATTCTTGTCCTTAAAGGATTCCAACAGCGTGAAAATTTTCACCGCATTATCATGGTCTAAATTCCCGGTAGGCTCATCGGCCAATATCAAAGCCGGCCTTCTCGCCACTGCTCTGGCTATCGCGACGCGTTGCGCTTCACCGTATGACAGTCTGTCTACGAGGGTATATGTTTTATGTTCAAGCCCAACCCGGCTCAAAGTGTTCTTTGCCAATTCCTTTGCTTTATTTAACGGGATATTGAGAAAACGCATTCCCATCATTACATTTTCGATGGCAGTCCTGCCTGAAATTAACTTGAACTCCTGAAAAACCGGCCCTATATCTCTTCTAAGCTTTCTTATTTTTGCGGTTTCCCTTTTGCGCATCGGCTGTCCCATCACTTCGAGAAAGCCCGCGGTGGGAAACTCCATACCAATAAGGAGCTTCATAAGGCTTGTCTTGCCGGAGCCGCTAGGTCCTATGACATAGTAAAGCCCACCCAGTTGCAAATCCAGGTTAATATTTTGAAGTGCGACGGTACCGTCGCGGTATACCAGTGAAACATTCCTTGCCTTAATCATGATGAACCCCCAATTTATTAAAAATCAAAATCAGGCGCAATGACAAAATCCAGATAACCGTCGAAAAACTCAACGGATTCTACCACTACATCTCCCATAAGTTCTTTAAAATCTATAACAATCGGTCCGTTTCTGAACAATTCATTGATAGAACTTTCAGTTAACGGCATCTGAAAAAAACTGCCCCTGGTTACTTCAAGTTTAAGAATGCTTTTATCTATAACACTGAATTCCCCTATTAGAACCAGATGTTTATCAGGCACTTCCACAATGATTTCATCGGGAGTGAAGTAAAACACCATCCGGGGTATCTCCGGCTGGTTTTCTAATACATCATTGAGAGTCTGCGCGTAAATTGTGCCTGAAAGCCTTGGAAAATCAAGTCTTAAGTTCAGAGCTTCAACAGGAAATTCGCCCCTTTCGAAAATGCCTGCAAAACGAACCAATATTTCGGAAAAAAGTATCTTTAGTTCATCCCACATCTGTTGTAATTTTATTAGCTCGTTCTGGTATATTTCCCTTGAATCCGCCAGGGAAACCAGAATTGATTCCTGTTCCTCCTTTAGCCTGTGCATTTCCGCAATTGCGACCTGAAGCTGTATCATTGATTCATCCAGGCGCTTTCCGTACTCGGCCAGGTTATCTTTTTCGAGGGCAAGCTCTTTTTGGCTTTTTTCCAGCTCATCCAGCAAAAGAACCGTGTTGCGGCTCAACTCACGCAGCATATTAAGACTTTGTACGAAATCGGTCAGGTTTTTTGATTTTATAATTGTTTCGAGAAAGGATACCGGGCCCCTTCTTTGATAACCGACAAGAAATCTTTCCAGAACATCAAGCTGCCTGTTATAGCCGCTTTGTTTTTCGGCTATTTCATTTTCAAGTCTTGCGATTTCGGATTTCAATATTTCGATTTCCTGCCTTGTCTGTTCTTCACTCCTTTCAAGCTCTTCTATGTTCTGGGAAATCGTAAACAATTCCTCCATTACTTTTATTTCCACATCTGAAATCCCCTGGAGTTTCTGTTCGATTTCCATAATTGGCTGTACCTGTCCCATTGCATGACGGGGTAAAGTATCCGCAAACACGAAAACAGTAAATAACGTTATTAATAAGAACAAGCCAAATTTTCCCGCTCTTTTCATACAATATGAGCCCCCTGAAGCAGGTCATTTTGTTTTTTACCCCAATAATAGACAATATGAGAATTGTTTTATTATAATAGAAAATATGAACGAAATGTGTGTTTCGTCCATATCCAGATTATATCATGACATGCTTATAAATTCTACTGCCAAAGTTAACTATTCACCACTTTATGCCTTCCACAACATTGAAACAGACAACAAGAGGATAGTTATTTTGTTTAACTGATATTCACTACACATATACGGCCGGTGATGAAAAAGAACGGTTATTGTATTTCCCGCACCGGTCGCCGAAATAGCCTATGGCTTTTTGGTTTTCAAGCACGCAGACGACCTCGCACCGGTTTGGGCATCCGCCGCAAATGAAGCTGCGGGATTTGAACTCGTCGTCGGAAACCGAAAACCCTTTAAACATTGTTTTCTTTTTCTCGCGTTCCAGCTTTTCCTTTGCCAGAATTGCCGCACCAATGGCTCCCATTACGTCATAATGCGGCGGAACGTAAACGGGAAGCTGAAGCTCGTTTTCGAAAGCTTTGCGAATACCCTTATTGGCTGCGACGCCGCCCTGAAACAAAACCTTGGAAAGCAGCTCTTTTCCTTTCGCGACATTGCTCAGATAATTTCTGACAAGCGCTTCACAAAGCCCGCTTATTATATCGCATGTCGCGTAACCGAGCTGCTGCTTATGAATCATGTCCGACTCGGCGAATACCGCACAGCGTCCGGCGATCCTGACCGGCACAGTCGCGTTTAAAGCATGGTCTCCGAATTCCTCGATAGGAATTTCAAGACGTTCAGCCTGCCTGTCGAGAAACGAGCCCGTTCCGGCGGCGCATACGGTGTTCATCGCGAAGTCTGTCACAATGCCGTCTCTTATAATAATGATCTTGGAATCCTGGCCTCCTATTTCAATAACTGTTTTTACTTCCGGATCCAACTGAACAGCGGCGACGGCATGAGCGGTTATTTCGTTTTTGGCGATATCGGCACCGATCTGTATTGACGCTATCATTCTGCCGCTTCCCGTCGCGCCGGCCGATTGAATCTGCTTGTCGTCATATTTATCCTTTAGTAAGGCAAGCCCTGAACGGACTGCCTCCATCGGCCTTCCCTTTGTGCGTATATACAACTTTTCGACGACATTGCCGCTGTTATCCACAAGCACTATATTCGTACTGACGGAGCCGACATCAACACCCAATGAATACATGTTCGCGTCTCCTTTCCAATAAATCGAGAAAGGCTTCTATTCTTGTGCGGTATCCCGCTTCGCCCGTCATCTCGTCAACTACAAGCGACAGAACGGGCAGTTTTTTCTTTTGCGTGATGGAAGGAAGTATCGATTTTGATACTATTTCCGGCATGCAGCCCATTGGAAATATCTGAATAGCCCCATCCATCTGCTGTTTTGCGGCTAATACAGCTTCACCTATGCATTCCCGCGCATGCCCGCCGATATAAAGCGGCAGAAACTCATTCGAAGCTTTTAATAATTCCCTCGAATTAAGCCTGATTGTTTTAAGAAGCATATCCTTCACCCACCAGGTAGGAGTGAGTCTTCTTGACGTCGAAACCCTCATGTCCATCAGGATATCTTCAATATAAAGATTCGAAAATGGTTCGATTACAGTATATATTTCTCCCATTACCGCTATTTTCAACGGTTTTTTCGAATAGTCGGCGGGAATCGTTTTAAATCGGTCTCTGTACCGGTTCAGTATGTTGACGGCTTTAACCGGATCACTGCATGAAAAAACTTCTTTTTTGCATGACGACAGAAGTTTTTTTGCTTCGCCGGGACTTGTTTCGTATCCGGCAATCGCGTGCGCTGACGCTTCAATTTCATCGATAAGCCTCATCGCGGTAAAGGCCAGAAGAACAGAGCCAATTTTCGACAGGGCGCTTTTTTTGCTTGCGGAACCGACTTTGCGGATTCTCTTAAACAGCTCGTTTAGCCCGATGCTTTGAACAGGATCCATTACGATAAAATCGACGTTATAGCCGAGTTGTTTCATAATACGGATCTGCAGTTCGGGATATTCACCGAACCTGCACGGCCCGCAGCTTCCAACCAATAGTACCGTATCGGCGCCGTTTTCCACACCGGCGATATAGTTTCCGACCATTAACTTGAATGGCAGGCATATTTCCTCAGGCGAATATTTCGAGCCAAGGTATAATGCGTCCCTGCTGTTCAGGGGAGGTATGACGTAATCAAGCCCGAGGCTGTCAAACAGGATTTTGACCGCTAAATACACATTCCCGAGGTGAGGGATTGTAATTCTCATTGAAAACCCTCCTTTCGAGCATGTCGATAAAAGCTTCTACGCGTGTATCGACTCCTGCCTCGCCGGTGTGTTCATCGAGCTTAATAACAAGCATGGGGAAATTTCCTATAAAATGCCTTATGAGATCAATTATTACGGAATCGATTCCGCATGCGAATGATGACAGATAGATAATACCGTCGATCAGTTTTTGTCTTAGCAGTACGCAGGCTGCTCCGAATACACGGCGCTGAAAAGTCCAGAAAGGTTTTTTAACAAGTTTTTTTACTTCTTCCCTGGTTTCACCGTCGCCGACAGATTCTTCGGTAATAATTCCGATTCCTTTTGCGCGGAGTTTATTAATAATTCCCATATTCAAATAATCGTCATATATAATATATGGATGGCCGGCCAGCATGACAGTGAGTTTCCGGCCTTGTTCGTTTATTCCGGCACGGCCCTTTTTTTGCGCCGTTACAGCGCTGATAAAAGCTCTTTTTATTACGGCGCTGTCTTTGGTTACGACCGATCCTGACGAAAGACACCATCTGAACAGCTCTTTTTCGTTTCGCATGTATAGCGGCTCGACAGAAACTTTTGGTACGCGCGGAATGCTGTGTATTATCATTTCCGGCAAACCGCAGAATTTCGGGCATATATATTCTTTTATGCAGACACTCATAATACGCGGTATAATCAAGTAGTCGCAACGATCCTTTATCGATGCCGCATGACCGTGAAACACCTTGACGGGGAGACACGCCTCATCAACACAGAACTGGACTCCCATATCCAAAATATCTTTGTTGGTTTGTTCAGATACTATGATTTCCGAGCCGAGTTTTGAAAAGAATGTTTCAAAGAAGGCATGGTATCTATAGTATAATAACCCCTTCGGAATTCCAATCCGCATTAAATCACTCTTTCAGGCTTTCATTTTTGTCATTCGTTATTATATCCTGAAAAAAAGGGGTTTATTAGTGCTGCGGCATGAAATGGATAGTTGTCATTCCATTTGAACTATTACGTTATTGATCCATTTTTTCGATATGAAACGTTTTAGACCGAAGCTGAATTTATAAATTTCCTCCAGGTTTACAAGTATATAAACTATGTAAACAGGAAGATGATATACGAGTCCGCCAACAAAAGCGAGAGGAACGGCAATAAACCATACTCCGGTAGTGTCCAGGAAAAGGCTGTATTTTGTGTCGCCGCCGCTTCTCAAAATACCAACTATATTTGTCATATTAAATATTTTAATCGGCATAAACAAACCAAAAATTTTTAATACGGTGCGGGCATTTTCATATACTTGCGGCGTGACGTTGTAAAAAGAAAGCAAAAGGCCGGATGATAACGCAACAATCAGTCCGACGATAATGCCAAGAAAAGGCCCAAAAACAGCTATCCGCAAGGAATATGTAAAAGCGGTTTTTTCATCTCCTTCTCCTATTTTGTTACCCACCATTACCGCACAGGCATTCGCCATGCTTTTAAACAGAACAAAAGAAATCCCCTCAACAGCCGATGCGATGTTAATTGAAGCGAGTATGTCCGTGCCCATTCTGCCATATACGACGGTGTACATAGTGACTCCTACAGACCATAAGACTTCATTCATTATTACAGGGATAACAATGTTGAAAAACTTCACCGCAAAGCTGCGGCTGAACGCGAATAATTCACGAAATGAAGCTGCAGGGGTGAGCTTTAAAGAATATACCGCACCAATTATTAAAAAGACCTCGGCAAACCTTGCGGTGACAGTCGCGATCGCAGCTCCTTGCACTCCCATTGCGGGCATTCCAAGCTTTCCGAATATCAATATGTAATTCAAAACCGTATTGACAGATAGTGCGACAACGCTGGCTATCATCGGCAGCTTTGTCTGTCCTGTGCTCCTCAGTGTCGATGCGTAGCTAAAGGTAATTGAAGTCGGGATATAACAAAGGCAGACTATTTTTAAATATGAACTGCCAAGGCGAATAACCTCGGTGTCTTTTGTAAAAAGGGACAGGACAAACTCCGGAAATATCATAATGACTAATGTGGCAAAGAAAGTAATAACGACAGAACATGACATGCTTAGTCCCAATACCTTGCGAATATTTGTTACATCTTTCTTTCCCCAGAACTGCGCAACAAATACCGATGCACCGCTTCCCACACCAAACAGAAACAGCGCAATCAAAAAGAAAAGCTGGTTTGCAAGAGCAACAGCCGCTATATTTGTTTCACCCAATTGACCTACCATTACGGTGTCGACAAAATTCAGCGAAGACATTATTAAATTCTGAAGCGCAATGGGCGCAGCAATGCGGAATAAATTTTTATAAAATACAGAATCTCCAAAAAACAGCTTTTTCATAATATTGTATCTCCCGTACGCGATGCTGACCAAGTAAGCCGCCTTAAGTCTGCATGGTAAAATTTTTATCGCCATGAACAGGTATGGTCATTTTTCCATAAGAATAATCTTATATCAAACAATAGTTTTTGTACAGTGAAAAATGAGCCGGCCGTTTTTTCTTAAATATTGATTTCAGGTATTGAAGCTTTACCGCAAGGTGGTACAATTATTATAGCTTTATGTTGCTATTATCGATAAAAGCAATAATAAAAAGTGTTTGATGGATAATATTTGATCTACACAAAACAATAAAAAAGGACTATATTTATTATTATGAAACGACGGGAATTAAAGCTTAAAAATAAAGCAAACAGCATGCAGACGGAAAAAACAAAAGGCAGATCGGTTTTATTATATTCAATAATAGCTGTTATAGCGGGAGTGCTTTCAGGCATCCTTGTATCTTCGTTTATATGGAAGAATGAGAAAGTTCCGTCCTTTAAAAATATATTCAGTATTGATAAGAGCGAAAGCGACAGCAGTGGAGAAAAACCGGAACCAACCGAAAACCGGGACAACGGCGTCCAGGCCGAATATGAAATTACAAAAGGACAAAGGTACTATACCAAACTTGTAGATGACAGCGATAAGAACATCCTTCTTGTCGGCGAAGATGCCACAAGCGGCAATTATGATACGATTATAATAGCCTCGGTCTCGGACGGGAATAAAACAATAAGGCTGATAAACTTTCCGAGGGATATCTACGTTGATTACAGCGATGATGTATTGAACCAGCTCAGGGAAAAGTCTCCAAAATTATATGGGGCGAAGGGTTTTCAAAAGATTAACGCCGCCCATACGGTGGGTTCAAGAATAGAATACGAGAATGACATGGGAAAATTTGGCATCAGCGATATTGATTTTCTTGCCGATATTATCGAGGAAGTCTTCATGATCCGCGTTGATGACTATGCGTATGTGAATACCAAAGGTTTCAGGGATATTGTCGATCTCTTCGGGGGAGTGGAAATTAACGTTCCTGTCCGGATGAAATATGATGATCCGACCCAGGATCTTTATATTGATTTACAACCGGGACTGCAGAAGCTGAATGGCGAGCAGTCCGAATGGTTTGTAAGATTTCGTCAGGGTTATGACAATAACGGGGTATTCAGGAATTATTCCGATGAATTTAGAAAGGAAAATCAGAACGAATTTCTGAAAGCCTTTTTCAAGCAGCATGTTAACCTGAAAAATATCGGAAAGATCGATGAACTGAACAAATTAATCGGCGACAACGTCAGGACAAGTATTATAGGAGTTCAAAAAATAACAGAATATATGAACCTTCTCCGCAAGATGCTTAACAGGAATTACGATCAGCAGTCGCAGATTATCGAATGCTTCGATAAAAATATTGACGGTGTTTATTTTAAGGTAATAAGGACCGAATAAAAAGCCCTGTTTTACCTGTATTCACTGTAATGCTTAGCGACTGTCGAAAACCCGAGTTCCTTAAGCGATTCAATGACAAGCTGCTGAATAACTGAAGAATGTATAGGGTCGGTATTATAGGAGTTTATTTTTTCCTCAACAACCTGTCCGACTTTTTTTATGTCGGAGCTTGCCATCGGCGCTCCTGCGGAATCAGAGGCATATTCAACAGTCAGCAGTACCTTATTGATATCGAAGTCCTGTAAGCGCCCGTCCCTTTTTATTACTTTCATTCAAATCAACTCCTCAAAGGATAACGGCCTGCAGCCGTTATTTTTGCGCTCTGTCAGTTATATTATAAAATGAACAGGCAATATTTGCAAAGTATTACTAAACGAAAAGAGCATATGATTATAGTATGATTATCTTCAGCATTATTAATATCTATTTTAGCCGGGCTGTCATACAAAAGGAAAAAATAAACGTATTATTTATTGATTAATACGGACGGAGGGGATGATATATATGATGAAGTATCTTGAAAAAACGCTTTACTTTGGTTTGGGTCTGATAACTTATTCCGCAGAGAAATTGGAAAACCTTGTGAATGAACTGGTTAAAAAGGGCGAGGTTGCTGCCGAGGACGCTAAAAAGCTTGTTAACGAATTAATCGAAAAAGGAGAAAGCCAGAAGGAAGCCATTAGGAAGTTTATTAAGGAAGAAATGGAAAAACATGCGGCCCAGAAAACCGGACCGGTTTCCGAAGACACAATCAGACAAATAGTGCGGGAAGAGTTGGAGAAAATCAAAGACCGGGAAAACACACAGGAATAAACAAAAGAACGGGGAGCGGAAGCTCCCCGGATTTTATTCTAGATTAGTCCGCGAATCAGCCAAAAGAGGGGTCCAAAGCGAAATCCCGGACGATACCTGAACCGGTATGGGCGCCTGAAAGGGGGTCTGTATATGGGGCCGTATCGATAGGGATATCTTCGTGGATTGTATATGTATGGACTCATGGTTAATCAACTCCTTTATAGTCTTTGTATATTTTATGTAAATTAACACAACAAAGTGACAAGCCTTAAACCGTTTGGATATTATTCTTTTTTCTATGTCTTATACGCGGTATAATAAACATGCGGGTATTCAATAATGTCAAAATTAAAAATGGCTGAAGATGATTGTCATTTTGCGTGGATGCTTATAGCGAATGTTTTGAATAAAATATCGTTATGGAAAAGGTGATAAAATGGAGAAAAGAATTGGAGTTGTCGGAATAGTAGTCGAAAATCCGGATATTACCGGCAGGCTTAACTCCATTCTGCATGATTATGCCGAACTTATTATTGGAAGAATGGGAATTCCGTATCGTCAAAGACAAGTCAGAGTAATTTCATTAATCGTTGAAGGGACAACGGATGAAATAGGAGCATTAACAGGAAAAATCGGAAACCTTCCCGGTGTAAGCGTTAAAAGTGCACTGTCAAAATCCTGATACTCAGTGTTGATAAGGGCTTATAGCCGCTGTTCAATTGGTATCAACTGCAATTGAAGCTCCGGTTCCGATACTGCGTAATAGTTCAAAAAGCAATGTCCAAACAGTAAATAAATGGCTTGCGGAGGGCGTTAGCCGTTCTTTACAAAAAAAATATTCCGTATTACAATTATTAATAAAAATAGGGCGTCTTTTTGAGTAATGTCCAAAAGATACGAAGGAAGGACATCAATGTGGATAGGTATTTAATTCCGTTTAATACAGATGAAATTGCTCATGAGTATTATGATGTTGTGATAATCGGAAGCGGAATAGCCGGTGTGTATACCGCCCTTCAAATAGACAGCAGGATAAAAGTCGCAATTATTACAAAAGAAACCATTGATATCAGCAATTCCGTACTTGCGCAGGGCGGGATTGCGGTTTCTCTTGATAAAGAAGACTCGCCCGAATTGCATTTTAAAGATACCGTGTTTGCCGGAGCCGGCTTATGCAATGAAGATGCGGTGTGGGTTCTTGTTAATGAAGCGGCAGAAAATATTGAAATTCTGCAAGGTTACGGGGTTAAGTTCGATGTAGGAGAAGACCATCGGCTGGCGCTTTCGCGGGAGGCCGCACACAGCAAAAACCGCATTATTCATGTCGGCGACGCTACTGGCAAGGAAGTATGCGACACTTTGATACATGCCGTATTGAAACGCGAAAATGTTACTATTTTTGAAAGAACGTTCGCGATCGATATAATTACCGATGACAAAAAATGCTGCGGCCTGCTTGTTTTTGACGAAGACTCCGGCGAGTACAAATTATTTGCTTCAGACATTGTTATATGCGCGTCGGGTGGTTTCGGGCAGTTATATAAATATACGACAAATCCTCCGGTTGCAACCGGCGACGGCGCCGCAATCGCGCACCGGGCGGGGTGCGAGCTCATGGATCTTGAATTTGTCCAATTTCACCCTACCGTGCTGTATCATCCTGAAAACAAATCGTTTCTGATATCCGAAGCGGTAAGGGGCGAAGGCGCGTATTTACTGGACAGCTCAGGGAAGCGGTTTATGCAGGATTATCACCCGATGGCCGAACTTGCCCCACGAGACGTTGTTTCACGCGCGATCTTTGAACATATACAGAAAACCGGAGAAACTCACGTATTTCTTGATATTTCGCATAAAGACGCCCAGTTTGTCAAAAAGCGGTTTCCAACGATATATTCAACATGCATGAAATACGGGATAGACATAACGAAAGACAGGATACCCGTCGCGCCCGCGGAGCATTATTGCATGGGCGGAATTAAAACCGACGAATACGGCAGAACGCGGATAGAAGGCTTTTACGCATGTGGTGAGGCTGCCTGCAATGCTATACACGGCGCTAACCGTCTTGCCAGTAATTCGCTTCTTGAAGGCCTTGTATTCGGAAGAAGAATAGGGCTTGAAGCAAGCCGGATTATTCTGAACAGAACGCGGCCTGCTATAAAGTCTGTGCGCTCGGAGCCGGCGGTTGTTGAAACAAGGCCCGGGCTTAATACGGAAGATATAAAAAAACGCCTGAAAGAAATTATGACACATAATGTGGGCATAATACGAAACAAAGAAAAACTCAGCCGCGCATTGGAACAGGTTCTTGAAATGAAAAAACAAATTGAAGGAAGACGGCTTGTTTCAATTGAACAGTGGGAACTTGCGAATATGTTAATTTTGTCCGAACTCGTGATAAAGTCGGCGCTTATCCGTACAGAAAGCCGGGGAGCTCATTTCAGGACGGATTATCCCTATACAGATGATGTTAACTGGAAAATAAACACTATTATTTAGCTTGGAACCGATAGCTTTTAATTTCAAAAAGCCCCGGTTTTAAAGGAGGAAGGGTTTAATGGAAAAGTGGATAATACGGGATGTATTGGAAAAAGCATTCAAAGAAGACATGCCCGCCGGGGATATCACCACCGACTATATTGTTCCTGAAAATGCGCACTCAAGGGCTTATATGATTACAAAGCAGGAAGGAGTAATAGCGGGTATTGAGGTCTGTATCGAAGCATTTAAAATGCTTGACCCTGATATAAAAATAAACACTCTTGTCAAAGATGGAGATTTTGTTGAAGCAGGGACTCGGATACTTGAAATTGAAGGCAAAAGCAAAGCGCTGCTAAAGGCTGAAAGGACCGCGCTGAATTTACTGCAAAGGCTTAGCGGAATTGCGACAATTACCCGATTGTATGTTGAAAAGATAATCGGGTACGATACAAAAGTTGCGGATACGCGTAAAACCACACCGGGGCTTAGAGCGCTTGAGAAATATGCGGTAAGGATAGGCGGGGGAACGAACCACAGATTTTCGCTTTCCGACTGCGTGTTAATTAAAGATAACCACATTAAGGCTGCAGGCGGAATAAAGAAAGCGGTGAAAGCCGCAAGAGAACATGTTCCTCATACCGCCAAAATAGAGGTTGAAACAGAAACCCTTGAGCAGGTAAGAGAAGCTCTCGAGAGCGGAGCCGATATTATTATGCTTGATAACATGCCTCTCAATATTATGAAACAGGCTGTTGAAATGATAAACCATAGAGCCGTTACGGAAGCTTCAGGAAATGTAACATTTGATAATATCCAGGAAATTGCCGCAACAGGTGTAGATATAATTTCCATTGGAGCGCTGACGCATTCGGTAAAGGCAATGGACATTAGTATGAAGTTTGAGTAGCGACATATTTATACATTTTATGATGAATTTTGTCAATACATGACATGAAGTTAAGTTGTATTGACATCTTGTGTACAAAACGTAAAACAATCCACAATGTGTGAACTATAAAAGCCCTAAAAATGCAGCGGATCCCCCGAACCATTGATATTAAAGGATTTTAAGACATTTATACATTTCAAAAGATATCCACAGACTTGTGGATATCTTTTGAATTTTGTGTTATTTTTGCGCTTAATATCAGCGAATTAGGGGCTTTTTAAGATAATCCACAGCTCGAATAAATTACTTTTTTGACGGATAAGGGAGATCGTTTACCAGGTAACGCCAGACCTCTTCAAAAACCGGAATGAAAAATAATATTTGACGGTGCCGGGTTTCGCCGCTGAACGGTTCTTTTGCCAAAGATCTGATATCCAGCGGATCTTCACCTATGTGATACGTTTTGGTATTTATACCCCATAAATCAAGAGACGAGCTTGGCAGCGGAACTACCTCATCGTTATCAAGCGCAATATTTGCAACTTGTATTGTGTGGTTCAAACCCATATTAATCGAATCGGGGAATACGGAAGTATAAAGAGCGCTGGTTGGGTACAATTCTTTTAAAAACGGTGAATCAAGCAACTCTGCGCCCGCTTCCGCCCACGGTGTTCCATGGTGCGGAACGTTGATGAATATCATTTTATTCACATCCTGTTTTTTAATGTACGAACGTCGGCAGGTGTAATATCTTGCTATAAGGCCCCCCAGGCTGTGAGCGACAATATTCGTTTTGTTTGCTAGAACGCCCTTTTGTTTTAATTCACTTTTAACTGTATTCAATGTATGTTCGAGAATATTCGCCATAGTCTCAAAATCCCCGCTCGCTTCGTAATCCATTAAAAAAACGCGAGCCCCTTTATTTTCGAGGTAGTTTTTCATCGGAACGAAGGATTCCGATGTATCCTGGAAACCGTGTATCAAAAGAACGGGCGGTATAGACAAATATCCGTTCCATACGGCGGGAACGCTTTTCTTTGCAGTAATAGTTATCGATACGGAAATGTCTTTCGGGTTTGTTTCGTCAAAGATATCTATTTGCGGCGGTTTTGGGGAAAGACGGATAACCGCGCGGCCGTTTTTGTCGGTTATTGGGTATCTTGGTTTAATTTCAGCGCTAAAATTATTAGTTTCAATTTTTATTAATGAATACGAAACGGGTGTGTTTTGTGAATCGTACAGCGATATGTTCAGCAGCATTGACGATACTCCGTCTGCACAAAAGGTTTTAAACTGTTCCGGGAACATGCGATAAGAAACGATAACGCTGTCATCGGGGGAAAACATCAATGAAAACTTTGCTTTGAAAAACCCTGTAGGTATTTCTATTGCTATAAAAACAACCAGACAAACCAGAATTAGACACATTTGTTTCGGATAATTTTTTTTCATAATAAACCCTGTTGTTTTGTTATTCGGTGCTTTTTTTACCGTAATATGTTGCGGCTTTTCACGTTAATAGCATATTCATACGATAAAAAAACATTCATTGTGCAGGAAAAACAATTTATGCGTATTTGTAGGCGAATCAAAGGATAAACTATATCATGAACGAAAGGAGATGAAAATATGAAAGTACGTGATATAATGACAAAATCGGTAACATCGATAAGTCCTGAAGCGACTGTAAAAGATGCGGCGCAGTTAATGCAGCGCCATAACGTGGGTTCGATACCTGTTGTTGATGCGAACGGCCTTGTTGGTATTGTTACCGACAGGGACATTGTCATAAGAAATATAGCATTGGGACAGGATCCTTATTCAACGCCCGTAAAGAATGTTATGACATCCCAGGTTACAACAGTAACGCCGGACGAGGATGTTAATAAAATTACGCAAATGATGTCATCCAGGCAAATCAGAAGAATTCCTGTAGTTGAAAATCAAAAACTCGTCGGCATGGTTTCTCTCGGCGATCTTGCAACAACCGGCGTGACGAGCATGGAGGCTTCGGAAGCACTGGCTGAAATCAGCAAACCTTCAAAACCACTGAATACTATAGCATCCAAATAGTAACACTCATATATTTACTGAGCGCGGTCAAAATAATAACGTACGCCCCGGAGTTTTTAAGCAAGTGTTTTGCCTCATAATTTATGGGGTTTTTGAGGAGGGATACCATGAGCAGAAAAAACGGCATCATGTCAGAACACCTCAAGGAAGAGATTGCGAAAGAACTCGGTGTGTATGATATTGTAAAAAGCGATGGCTGGGGATCAGTTTCCTCAAGGAACTGCGGAAATATGGTGAAAAAAGCGATTGAGATTGCTAACCGTAATTCCGGGTAACCCATCGCGGCATATGCTGTAAAATCGGATTCCGGTTATTTATTCGTTAAATAACCGTAACCTTGGCTCTGTAAAGCTGTATATGCTGTTACAGATGAATAATGATGTTCAATCATTATCATAATGCCGTAAAATTATTTTACAGCAATGCAGTTTAAACCGGGAAAAACTCCGGGCGTACTTTGGCAGAGAGCATGGTTTCATGCTCTCTGTTTCGCGTTTGAAGGGCCTGTTGCTGTACAAAAGTTTATTTTTTTAACTGATTAACAATTATGGAAATAAGATCTCATTATACAACATATCTCATCATAATTATTGTGGTGTATGAACAGCAATAGATAGCCCGAAACCCGCATTTTACCGGAGATAATATTATTGACAATTCTTTTGCAGCCGTGTTATACTTACATAGCGAATCGATGGAGAGATGGTCGAGCTGGTTTAAGGCACCGGTCTTGAAAACCGGCGTGGGTTTACGCCCACCCTGGGTTCGAATCCCAGTCTCTCCGCCATATTTTATTTATCAAGTTCGATGTGGAGAAGTACTCAAGTAGGTCGAAGAGGCGCCCCTGCTAAGGGTGTAGGTCGTTAATGCGGCGCGAGGGTTCGAATCCCTCCTTCTCCGCCACAAATTGCTGAAAACCCGCTATTTTAGCGGGTTTTAGGCGTACTAAAAACAACCTTGTCGTTGGGTGTGGGTCTAATTATCCCTATTTTACCGCAACCTTCATAGCGAAATTAACGGCGAAAAATCTTCGGGAATTTTTTGTTCCGAATAAAAAGGGGAATCTGTATGGAGCTTAAAGAGGTTTTACCGTTTATAATTCCCGGGATACTGTTTCAGCTTTCCATGCAAGTCTTTTATATTAAAAAGTGCCTGATGGATTTGAGTCTCACACCGGCTAAGCGTCGTATATACACCGTGATGATCGCTGTTTTCGGTTTGCCCGCAACGGCCGTTTACCTGTTTAAAAGCACATGGAGGCCTTCTGCTGATATCGTGCCGAACGAGATCGATAATATCGCTCCAAATATCCGCCGGGGGATTTTTCTGCTGCTGGTAATGGCGTATGAAGTGATGGGGATACATATGTTGACGGAAAACACCGGGTCTCCCATGTACACCCCTTTGGTTATACTGCTCACCCTGTCGTTTCTTATGATGATCCTATACAATTTGCTCCCCGTGAAAAACCGGTTTGCATTCAGAGCTCTTTTCCCGGTACTGCAGCTTATGCTGTGTGTTCCACTCCTGTATCTGGACATTTCCGGTGACAACCTGTATCTTGCTCTGATTGCGGGAATAAGTGCAATCAACCACGCTCCGATGCCGCAGGCGAAGGCATATGGGATCAGCGCGCTTGGTGCATATCTTACCGGCAGCACCGCAAAGATGCTCCTCCTGTCCGATGTCCTGGAAATAGATCGGATCGTTCAATACTTTTTTGTAAACACGTTGGTGGTTCTGCTTGCCCTTGTCGCTTTTTACACGTTGAAAAAACAAATGGTGACAAGCGTACGCCTCGAAGCAGCCCTTAATAAACTTAAGGTGCAATCCGAACAGCTAAAGGGGCTGGCCGTGGTTGAGGAGCGAAATCGTCTGGCTACCGAAATGCACGATACGGTTGGCCATACGCTGACCGCAGCCGTCCTGACCTTGGAAGCGGCGGAGGGACTTGTATCAGAGCCGCTGGCGGCACAAAAACTGCACCAGGGAAAAGAGCAGGTACGGCGCGGACTTGCGGAGCTTCGCGCTTCTGTAAAAGTAGTCAGGGCGGGAAGTGAAGCCGGCTTTGCCGATGCCCTGGATAAGCTTTTGCAGGAAATCCGTGTTGACACCGGTTTTGATATACATGTCGTTTCTGAATCAGAAATTGACCTTCCTCCGCTTCAAGCGGGCATTCTTCTCTCAGCGGTAAAGGAATGTGTAACCAATGCCATCAGGCATGGACATGCGACCGGAGCAGACATCCTGGTTGGCGAACATAATGGACAGTTACGGCTTATCTTTACCGATAACGGAAGCGGAACGGATGATATAAAATTTGGATCTGGCCTGTCCATCATGCGGGAACGTATGCAAAACGTGGGTGGGACATTGGAAACAGAAAGCACCCCGGGAGAAGGGTTCACCATCAGCCTTATTATCCCCATTGTGCAAAGAAAGGAGGATGCGCAATGAGTCAAATCACCGTCCTTTTGGCGGACGATCAAACCATTATCCGGGACGGACTGCGCGCGCTTCTTGAAACAAATCCTGACATCCAGGTGGTCGCAGAAGCAAGAAACGGTTTGGAAGCTTATGAACAAACGGGTATACATCATCCCCAGGTAGTTCTTATGGATATCCGGATGCCGCAAATGGGGGGAGTGGAGGCAACGCGCCTTATTAAGCAGGATTTCCCCGACACGGCGGTTTTAGTATTAACGACATTCGATGACGATGACTCCATTCTTGGTGCCATCGCCCACGGTGCTTCGGGGTATCTGCTCAAGGATATCAACGGGGCGAAGCTGGTAGAAGCCATCCGTGACACTGTACGGGGAAGTGTAATTTTACCGGGGAATATAGCCGCAAAAATCACAAGACATATCGACAAAAGGGTACGGCCGGAAACGCCTCCTGCCGTCTTTACACAGCGGGAACAGGATATCATCCGTCTGCTGATACAGGGAAAAAGCAACCAGGAAATCGCTCAGACATTGTTTCTTACCGTCGGCACGGTCAAAAATTACATCAGCCAGATCTACAGCAAGGCAGGGATTACCGATCGGGCAAATGCCATATTATATTTCAAGGATTTAGGGTTTTAGAGGTATAGACTTTTTGGAACGGGAGCTGCGGCTCCCGTTTTTATTACCCAATATATGACTCCGGTCACTTATCATATGACTATCTCCACCTTTATACTGGAAATGAAAAACTTAAAATTACTTCCACAAAAGAATAGGTAGTAAAAACCGGTTTTTTAATAAATCAAACTAAGGAGGTTGAATTGAATGAAAAAGCGGAAGATGTCAGAATATTGGAATATGGGCACAGCTATCGCTTTGTGTGCCGCTGTCGGTATTGTACTGGGAGCATTGTTGCAAAATGTGGTCTTATGGCTATGTATAGGGGCTGGTACGGGTGTGGTGCTCGGAGCGGTTTCCAAAAATAAAAAACCGCAAGATAAAATAACCCGGCAATCGTAACCGTTTTTTATAGTCAGATTTTATGTATTGTGAAAAGAACAAAACCGAAACAGGAGGTCTTATATTATGAATGGGTTTGTAATTACAAAGAATATGATCCTGCTTCTCTCCCCGCTTATTCTCCTTCAGCTTAGTCTGGCGGTGTACTGCGGAATAAAAATTTTTAAAGAGGGCGTACAAAATCTGAACAAGTGGGCATGGTTTTTTATCTGCCTGTTTATCAATGTGATCGGACCGGTTTTATTTCTCCTGGTGGGAAAAAAGAAAGGGAGCAAGCCCTGGTAAAAATATGAGCCAGGAAAATCCAATGATTGGTCTCAAATTTGAAAATGCCGAATAACACCGGAAAAGTTCCTTACCCGCCTACGGGCTATAACCTCAGCGGAAAGCCGGTGCCGGTTTATCTATATCCTTCAAAGGCTTTGGGTGGTTTATTTGCGACGGCCGAGGACATTGCCCGTTTTATTGCGGCGGGCATTCCCGACCGTCGGCATGGGGAGGATTACCTGGTGTCATCGTGTACTATGTTTCGTGATCGGAGCGCTGATCTCTGCAAGCCTGCTGATGGTATTGAGAAGGCTTAGCGGCTTGAGTTCTCAAAAACGGATCGGCTCCAGGCTGATTCGAGTTGGTACGGCAGTTCTCCTGCTCGGAATGATAATCTGGTGCATTTTTCAAAAGTATCTTTTCATAACTTCGGTTTTCCCGGTTCTGTCCGTATGGCTTGGGGCCGCGGTATTCGTGTTCTCCAGCGTGCTGCTGTTGTCCGCTAAAGCCTGGCTTAAAGCATCGGAACGCTTTGAAGAAGGAGCCGCAGTTATATTTGTTATTTTCCTTACTAAAGAGTGTTGTTTCCGGCTTGTTTGATAAATTTAGAAACTAGAATTTAGGGGTACCTTTACAGTTCCAATGAAATTCTTAAAGGATTTTGTAAAATCCATTAATTTTGATATCGATTACATTCTCCTTATTGTGAACATTTATCGCAAGCGTTTGCAAGATTTTTATGAGAGTTTGATTTCCAGTTAATATTTCTTTTATGTACCCGATTTTACGGCAAAAGCACTAGCGGGCAAAGGGACAAAATCTATTGGTGTAATAGTACCCGAAATCAGCAGTAATTATTATGCAACAATGTTAGACTGTATTGAAAAAGAGCTTAACGAGAAGGATTACTCATTAATTGTTGGAATGGCGCATCATGATTATCAAAAAGAAATACATTATCTAAAAGTTTTTAGTAACCGCCGGGTTGATGGTATTATTCTTGCTGGCTCGATGTATAGTGAAATTAATAAGACTCTTGATAAGATCAGGAAAAGAAACAATATTCCTATTGTCTTAATTCATTCTTTTATATCCTATGAAGATTATGATTACATTTTTGTTGATGATATTTATGGTATAAATGCAGCTATGGAGTATTTAAAGGAATTAGGACATAGAAATATTGGATATATTGCAGATGAATTGGCAAGCAGGTTTAAAATTGAAAAAATAAAAGAATCCATTTCTAAAAATGGATTGAATCTTAATAAGGAACATATAAAAATAGGTAAAGTAGGATTTGAAGCTGGCGGTTATCAACTGATGCAAGAATTACTTAACGAAAAAAAATACCGACTGCTGTTTTGGCTTCGTATGATTATATTGCAATTGGCGCAATGAAAGCTCTTTATGAAAGAGGTCTATCTGTTCCAGATTATATATCCATCATCGGATATGATAATATTAGAGAGTCCGAATATCTCCCATGCCCTTTGACAACAATATCTCCCCCCATTGAGAGAATGGTAAAATTAGGTGTTAATATATTACATAATAAAATTATTGATAAAACGTTTAATGATATCCAGCATATTTCTTTAAAACCCGAATTAATTATTCGAAATTCAACAGCTCCAATAAAGTAGGCATATTAATTTATTATAAGATAACTTTTCCTATCCACTTTTTGACCGAGACAAGTAAAATTTTTTATTATCACGGGTTAGGGCCTCGTCCGCCGTATTATGGCTGTCGCACAACTCCGTTTTGTCGTCTATTGCCACTTCGTTCTGCTGCGGCAGCTTTCTGAGATAATCAATGTATGTATTGTAAGCTATCCGGAACAGCCAGCTTGAAAACTTAATCCCCTTTATAGGGCTGTATTTATAAACATTTTCCATAAATTTTACAAAAACATCATGGGTTAAGTCTTCGCACACATGCGTGTCCTGGACGTGTTTGTAAAAAAATCGCGTAATCGGCAGATAATACTTTTTTATTATTGTTTAAAAAGCTGTTCGGATACCTTTTTTACACTGCCGGATCAGAGCTATATCATCCAATCTTTCACCGCCTTCCGAGTATTATCTGCTTCTATATATTGTAACGGAAAAAGAATTAAAAGGTTGGAATAAAAATTGTAAAATATCCAGTTCTTAATCATAATAGATTATGGTATTATTAGTTTAAAAGCAAAGCTGCAGGGAGAACCGCACACTTCATTCCGGGTTTCCTTCGGTATGTCCTATGGAGGAAGGTTTTATGGATAAATCGGAAAAAAACGGCGCTGTAATAGCAGCGGGAGTGTTTATTATTCTTGTTCTTATCATACTGCAGGGCATTCCGCTGATTAACGGAATAGTTATTTCGTTTAAGGACTACAACATTATGAGAGGCATTGCCGGAAGCCCGTTTACTGGTTTAGAAAATATATCCCGATTGTTTGAAAACATAAATTTCCGAATAGTATTGTTTAATACCGTAAGGCTTAATATGCTTTATCTTGCAATCGTATTCGTTTTGGGCTGTCTATTGTCCATATTCCTGATGGCAGTACATAAAAAGGTAAGAAGCATACTCCTGACAATTATTTTGATACCATTGTTTATACCGGGGAGCGTTCTGGCGCATATCTGTATTTCTTGGTTTCAGGGAACGGACGCTTTAATGTCTCCTCAGTTATTTCCTTTCATTTTCGCCTTTTTGTTGGCAGTTAAAAATGCGGGTATTCCGACTGTGTTTATTCTTAAAACATGGGGAACGGCAAGAGAGCGGGAAGAAAAATCCGGTTTTGAAATGATAATGGCACCGGTTGCCTTTGTTCTTATCCAATTCGCCTCCATATTAAGCACGGATATGGATATCTCAGCAAACCTGACAAATCCGCTTGTTTATGAAACCGCCGATACGCTGGATAATTTCATATACAGAACGGGTTTTATGCAGATGCAGGCCGGCACGGCCCAGGCTGCCTGGCTCGTTCAGGCTATAGTACACGTTGTTATTGGGTTCGCTGTACATAATATATTGAAGGTGATTGCACGCAGAAAACCGTTATTGCAGCGCTCAGAAAAGGGTATCGATCAAACGTACGATCCTGGAACAATAAGCGGCTTTCGTACAAACCCGGCAGGATATATCATTCCGGTCCTTTATTCATTGTTTTTGACATGGTTCGTGTTTAAACCCCTCCTGATAGACGGCATCGGTTCGTTAATTAAAGGCATATCTGCGGTAAACCCGGTGTTTGTTTTTTCATATATCCGGTATGTTCTGTTGTACGGTTTAATTGCTTTGATTGGTGTTCCCATTTCTGTTGCTCTTGCAAAAAGTGCTGTTTATCCCGGGGATTTTGGCAGCATCACGCGTATCATACTTGTGTTTTTCATCCTGGCAGGGGGAATGGGAATGCATCAGTATTTATTCTATAGAAGCCTTGGTTTATTTAATACCGTATTCAGCCTGGTCATGTATTACCTGGTTCCTGTAGCGAACAGCCTGGTTCTCGCGGTTATTATCGCTTTTAGGAGGGAAAACGACCCGGAAACAGGCGGAGGTATATCTGTCTGGAAAACAGCATTTGTCCTGGCACTGATCCATTTCACCGTAATGTGGAACTCGGAGCAGGTGCCTTTGATTTTTATAGCAAGACAGGAATTAATGCCCCCGGTGCTGATGCCAAGAGCAATATCACAGGGTTTGGGAGGAGCTGTTAATCCAGGAGCGGTTATTGGTGTTGATTTTCTTGTAACCCTGCTGCCGGTAGTTTTGTTCCTTGTTTTCAGAAAATTTGTTACTGAATGGGTTTTACTCTCGTTCACAAGATCAAAATAAAACACCGGTTTTCTGTACGGAATGGTTTATTTGCTTTGCTCGAGGAGTCGGGTAATCAATATTACGTTAATTGTGACGGACAGCGGCAAAAACCGTTGATTAAGTAATTAATTTAACTGTATAAGAAGGGGTTGCCTGTGAAAACATGTAAGCTTGTGATAATAGCTGCATTGCTGTTGGCAGTAACAAATGTTTCAACATTTTTTATAACAAGAGAGTACTTTAATAAGGAAAGCGAGGCAAATACCCCGGAAACTGCGGCGTATGACGAAACTATTAACAAAATATATAAGGAGTTGGAAAAAGAAACAATTGAGGGTTCAAGCGAGCATGAGGCGTACGAACACGTCGTTCAGCTGGCGGATAAGTCGTTTGTGTACCATCAAAATGATACCGTCTATATTCTTAATGGAGGTGAAGTGATTAAATACCGCTGGGAAGAACCTCTTGACACAAATACGTACTATCAGGATTTGATCGCTAAATTTGTTAACCTGTATAAAATGAAAGAAGATTTAATATCTAAAGAGGATATTACCGGTGCCGGTTTTATGCCCGAAGCTTACGATTACGGGTTTTTAGCGATATATCCCGGTACATACGAGGACTATAAAGCGCTTATAAGGTACTACATTCTGAAAAGAAAAGATCTTGAGCGCGAAATACTTCAATATAAAGCAGGTAAAAGCACAATCGATAATGTTGAGACACGCTACAATGAGTACCGCGACGCAAAAAGAAAACTTACGGACTATATAAACTCGGTTAACCTCGGAGATATATAATAATTCGAATTAAAGATAACTGCGTTACGGGCGGGTTATTAAACCAGCCCGAAAAGGCGTGCGGTATTTGCTATAATAAAGCATACGATTATGCCCACAATTGTAGGTACCGCGAACGATACTAATGTCCATTTCATGCTCTGTGTTTCTTTTCGTATTGTCCATAATGTCGTAGCGCACGGGAAATGTAACAGCGAAAACAGCATTACGCATATTCCTGTTAGCCATGTCCAGCCGTTAGATACAAGAAGCTGTCTTAAATGTTCTATTTCGCTGAACTCAATAAGCGAACCCGAAGCCATATAGCTCATTATTATTATCGGAAGCACAATTTCGTTTGCGGGCAATCCGAGAACAAATGCTAATATTATATAACCGTCCATTCCCAATAGCTTTCCGAACGGGTCAAGAAAACCGGCCGTATGTGTAAGAATGCTTGAACCACCGACATGGACATTTGCCATAACCCATATTATCAGCCCGGCGGGAGCCGCTACGGCGATTGCACGGCCTAATACAAAAATTGTCCTGTCTAATATCGAACGCACAATTATGCGCACGACCTGCGGTTTTCTGTAAGGCGGAAGCTCAAGCGTGAATGCTGACGGCAGCCCTTTTAATATAGTTTTGGACAGTATTTTTGATACAACAAGGGTTATAATAATTCCCAACAGAACGATAACTGTGAGTGAAAAGGTTGAAACGAGCGACCTGAATGCGCCTTTCGCAATGCCGCCCCCGATAAAAATGGCGCTTAGAGCTATAAGCGTGGGAAAACGGCCGTTGCACGGTACAAATGTATTTGTTATCGCTGCAATCAAACGTTCCCTCGGAGAATCTATAATCCTGCATCCTATAACACCGGCAGCATTGCAACCAAACCCCATGCACATAGTCAGCGCCTGCTTGCCGTGAGCACATGCTTTTTTGAAAAAGTTATCCAGGTTAAAAGCTACTCTCGGAAGATAACCCAAATCTTCTAAAAGCGTGAATAACGGAAAGAAAATTGCCATTGGCGGCAGCATAACCGAAACAACCCAGGCCAAGGTCCGGTATGTGCCTGTAATTAATACTCCGTGAATCCATCCCGGGACGTTTAATGCCACGAAAATATCAGTAAGCAAATCTTCAAACCCAAATAATAAATTTGCAAGAAGCTCGGACGGGTAATTTGCGCCGGCGATTGTAAGCCAGAATATCACTGCCAGCAGCGCAAGCATAACAGGAATGCCGAAAATTTTCGATGTCAGTATGCTGTCAATTTTCCTGTCCGTTAGGTCATATTGTTTATTTCCAAAAGAAACGGCATCTCGGCAAATTTCTTCGGAAATATTTATAATGCGTGATACTATTCTGTCGCGCAGTTGATCGGGGTGAATGCCGTTTTGTTCAAGATGCTGGCGGGCTTTATTCAGGTTTTGCCTAAGCATTGGATAATCCATGATATTAAAGCCCAGAAACTTGTTAAGTGATTCAAGCATCGAGGCGTCCTCGTCGAGAAGCTTCAGTGAAACCCACCGGTCGTTTATTTTCCCGCCCGTTATTTCCCATATTATCGGGCGGACAAGCTCAATAGCCTGCTCAATAGTTTCATCGTACCTTATTTCAAGTGGGTTCGTCCGGACAAGTCCCAACGCAATATTATAGACCGCATCGGTAAGTTCATCCAATCCCCTTCTGCTTCGCGCGTTTGTGGCGACAACAGGCACACCGAGTCGATCGAACAGCTTTTTGCAATCAATGCGTATTTTTTTTCGTTCAGCTTCATCGATAAGGTTTACGCAAACAACGACTTTTTTGGTTATTTCAATTGTCTGAAGAACTAGATTAAGGTTTCGTTCAAGGCATGTCGCGTCGGTAACGACAACGGTGGCATCAGGGTTTTCGAAGCAGACAAAATCCCTTGCGATCTCTTCTTCCGCCGAATTTGCCATAAGAGAATATGTGCCCGGGATGTCGACCAGAATGAAGTTATTGTTTTTGTACCTGTATTTCCCACAGCAGGCGGTAACGGTTTTTCCAGGCCAGTTGCCCGTGTGCTGATTAAGCCCTGTAAGGCTGTTAAAAACCGTACTTTTCCCGACATTCGGATTTCCTGACAAAGCTATTATAGATCCATGGCAAGAAGTTCGATCAATAACTATGTTGTTTCCAAGTAAGCTTGATCCTGTAGATTGGTTTGTCAGTCCCATATGTACACCTCCGTCTTAAAGCAAAGGAAGAAAATTGATTAGTATCATTTCATGGGCAAGCAATACGGCGAAGCAAAACAGCCGGCGCTGTTAATGAATACCTGCTAGTTTAACTCAACCAGAATTTTGCCCGCTTCCTCCGAACGCAGGGCAATTACCGCTCCGCGTATATTATATGCCGTCGGATCGCCGGATGGGCTTTTATGCATTGCCTCGACAACAGTACCGGAAATAAGGCCAAGATCAAGCATTCTTCTCCTGATTGCGCCAACAGATGAAAGATATTTAATTTTTGCCGTTCTACCTATCGGTAGATTTTTTAATGCTATAATATTCTCTTTCATTTACTGTTCCCTCAATGTTTTATGTTCACAAGTTCTGTTTCTGTTTTTAGCGGGGAGAAAAAATTTTACTCAAGAGCAATATATGCAACATAAAACATGTTTGTTACGAATAGAGTTTTATACGTAAAAAATGCCGTAAGGAGGGGAAAGAAATGAAACGCAATGAGTTCCGTACCGTAAGAGGGTACGAATTGCTTAACCAGAATAAAAAACAGTTGACTTCGGCGATGGAGGACTACCTTGAAATGATTTACAGGAACATCGGGCAGGAAGGCTATATGCGAATAAACACGCTGTCGGAGCTTTTGAATGTAAAGCCTTCATCCGCGACAAGAATGGTCCAAAAACTTAAAGAACTTGGCCTTATACGCTATGAAAAATACGGGATTATATTTTTATCCGAAGAGGGAAAAGAATACGGGAAATTTCTGCTCGAAAGGCACAATGTGGTTGAAAGGTTCTTAAAAAGCCTGGGTATAAAGGAAAACCTGCTTACCGAAACCGAACTTGTTGAACACAATATAAGTAAAAACACTGTAGAAAGAATTAATAAACTGAACCGAATCCTTGAGGCGCATCCGGAAATAATCAGTGAGTTTGAAAACTTTAACAGCAGCACTGATGGGTGAAAATAGGTGCCGGCCGGCGAACTTTCTCTTTATTACGTTTAGAATTAAGTAATTATTCCGTGAATGACAAAAATTCCAAAATACAGTATAGTCATTATAATAATATTGGGTTAGAATAAAATTATATTCAGCATGATTCGGGAGGTATTTTTTTGCTGCCGTATAATATCAGTTTAAATGACTTGTTAGCCATGCTTAACACCGACCCGGAGAAAGGATTGACTTCGGAACAGGTTCAAACTCTTATTGAAAAATATGGCGAGAATAAATTAAAAGAAGCCAGGAAAAAGACGAACCTGCAGAAGTTTTTCGACCAGTTTAAAGACGTGATGATCCTGATTTTGCTTCTGGCGGCTGCCATATCATTTACCGTAGCGTTAATTGAAGGAAATACATCCGATTTTATTGAGCCTGTTCTCATTCTGTTAATTGTAATTCTTAACGCGATAATGGGTGTTATACAGGAAAGCAAGGCAGAAAAGGCGCTCGAGGCATTAAAAAACCTTTCGGTACCTCATGCAAGGGTTTTGCGTAACGGAAAGGAAGAGATTATAGACGCGAGGGAACTTGTCCCGGGCGATATAATCCTTTTGGAGGCCGGTGATTTTATACCTGCGGACGCAAGGCTTCTGAAGTCGGCGAGTTTAACCTCCGAAGAGTCGGTTTTAACGGGTGAGTCGCTTCCTGTTGAGAAGGATGCGGACGCGCACGTAGAGGAAAATTCACCCTTGGGTGATCGTCGGAATATGGTATATTCAGGCTGCAGTGTTACCTATGGCCGCGGAAGGGCTGTTGTAACCGCCACAGGCATGAATACCGAAATGGGGAAAATAGCGGCGCTCTTGGAATCTGCCGAAGATACGTCAACCCCGCTGCAGCAGAAACTGGCACAGCTTGGGAAATACCTCGGGTTTATCGCACTGGCTGCCTGTGCCGTTATTTTCATTATTGGAATATTTTCCGGCATACCGATTATGGATATTTTCATGACATCGGTTTCTCTTGCGGTATCCGCGATTCCTGAAGGCCTGCCCGCAATAGTCACCATTGTACTTTCAATCGGAGTGCAGCAAATGGTGAAGAAAAACGCTATTATCCGCAAGCTTCCCGCCGTAGAAACATTAGGGAGCGCTTCGGTGATATGCTCGGACAAGACGGGGACACTTACACAGAACCGTATGGCTTTGGTAAGGGGATACGCGGAAGGCGAAAAAGGCGTTGAACAAATAAGCGGCAATAACAGCGAGCGGATTAAGAAACTGCTGCTGTACGGAACACTTTGCAGCGACGGTATTGTTGAAGTGGACGGAGACAACGAAAAGCATATGGGCGATCCGACGGAGACAGCCATTGTTCTTGCGGCATACCGCAACGGAATTAAAAAAGAAAAAGCTGAAAAAATGTATCCGAGGCTTGCCGAAATTCCGTTTGATTCGGACAGGAAAGCAATGTCTACCGTTAACAGGATAGACGGCAGAAATGTTGTTATTGTAAAGGGCGCGTTTGATGTGCTGGCCTCGAAATGTGTTTCCGGAGACATACAATCCGCGGAAAAAATAAACGAACAGTTTGGGAACGATGCTCTGCGCGTAATTGCGATAGCTTGTAAGGAAATAGAAGAAGTGCCGTCAAGCCCTTCTTCGGATGAACTGGAATCCGGACTGACTTTTATGGGTTTGCTTGGCATGATTGATCCTCCCAGGCCCGAAGCGCGTGAAGCCGTTAAACTGTGCCGGAAAGCCGGAATAAAACCTGTTATGATTACCGGAGACCATGTCAATACGGCTTCGGCGATTGCGAGAGAGCTCGGCATATTGGAAGACGGCGATGAAGCGGTTTCAGGCCGGGAGCTCGCCGCGATGGACGATGATGAATTTTATCGAAAAGTCGAAAAAATTTCAGTTTACGCGCGTGTTTCCCCCGAGGATAAAATTAGAATTGTGAAAGCGTGGCAGGAAAAAGGCCATGTTGTTGCGATGACAGGGGACGGTGTCAATGACGCGCCTGCTTTGAAAGCGGCGGATATTGGCTGCGCGATGGGCATTACCGGAACGGATGTGGCAAAAGGAGCATCGGATATGATACTGACTGATGACAATTTTGCCACAATAGTCCATGCTGTTAAAGAAGGCAGGGGAATATACGACAACATTAAAAAAGCCGTTTCATTTTTGCTCGGTACGAATATAGGCGAAATATTGACGGTGTTTTTCTCCATGGTTTTTTGGCACAAATCCCCATTGCTGCCGATTCAGTTATTGTGGATTAACCTGGTTACGGATAGCCTTCCCGCAATATCATTAGGAATGGAAGCGGTAGAAGAAGATGTTATGACCAGAAAGCCAAGGCCTAAAGACGAGAATATATTCGCGCACGGCCTTCTAACCAGGGTCTTTCTCCAGGGAGTAATGTTCGCGGCATTAACGCTGATTGGTTTCCGTCATGGAGAAAATGTTGCGGGATCCCTTGAAGGAGGCAGGACTATGGCCTTTATCATCCTTGCCATTACACAGGTTGTACATTCGTTTAATATGCGGTCCGATCATTCGCTGTTTAAAATAGGACCATTCAGTAATATGAAACTGAACTGGGCGGCGTTGGTATCGGTTCTGCTTATGATATTGGTGGTCTTTATACCTCCGGTGGCAAAGGCTTTCGGTTTGATACCGCTGCCCGATATGATGTACTTGAAAGCTGCTGCTCTCGCGATCATTCCCGTTCCGGTACTGGAAGCGACAAAGGCTTTGGGAATAATAAGGCACAGGCGTAATCATTCGGATTCTTAAACGGCGGCGTGCGAAGAAAGACCTTTAAAGCGGCGGGTGCCATCCGTTAATCCCGCTGCGCTGGATTGCACCGAATATATTATCACGGATATAGCGGTTTTCTTTTGCAAGGTTAATTATAACGCTTTTTATATAATGCCGTTTTGTAAGACCGTCTGCTCTACATACCCCTGAACAAATATTTATATCCGAATTCTTGACGAAAGAGCGTATCATTTTTTCTTCAGTATAAATAAAAGGGCGTATCAGCGTAATATCCACCCGGTTAAGGTAAGTCACCGGTGAGAATGTGTGGATGCGGCCCTCATAGAATAACGACAATAAAAGCGTTTCTATCACGTCATCCTTATGATGGGCAAATGCAACCTTGTTGCACCCAAGACGTTTTGCGGCGTTATATATCGCCCCGCGTTTCATGTTTGAGCATAATGAACAGGGGTTTTTTTCATTCCGGGCTTCAAAGACAATTTTCGATATCGGTGTTTCTTCGATATGGTATTCAACATCGAGATCGTTATAAAATGTACGCAAAGTATCGGGCTCAAAGCCGGGCAATCCCGTTTGGAGCGTTAACGCAACAAGGTCGAATTTGTTCGGATAAAAGCGCTGCAGGGCTTTCATACAGCACAAAAGGGCAAGGCTGTCTTTGCCGCCCGAAACGCCTACGGCAATTTTATCCCCATCATGTATCATGTCATAATCGGCAATGGCTTTTCTGACTCTGGATAGAAGCTTTTGAAGCATGTAAATTCTCCTTATTAAGCATCGCGCTGTCCTGCTTCATGCGGGTTTCGCTTAAGGTTATTTATTTTATTTTAATTAACGTATGTTTTGTTTGCAATAGATTTTAAAGATACCGCCGGGTTCATTAATATACCTTTATTGATTCATGGCCTAACTTCAATTCACCCCTGATAAGAGACGATGTACTAAACATGGAGCTGGGAATCTAAAACATCTGGTTTTATCATGGCTGCCTGATACTTAAATTTAAAAATAGCGATATTACTGATAAAGCAATCAGAAGAATAAATGGAGCCGCATAGGATCCGGTTGATGTAACGAGTGAGCCGGCAATCGTTGCGGTAAAAGAAGCAGGGATAAGTATCGTATTTACGACGCTGAAATTCGTTGAGAAATTTTTGCTGCCGTAAAAAAGGCTTGTAAAAGCTGAATTTATGGTTGGAGAACTGCCATAGGAAATACCTGCAAGGCAAAGGCCTGCAATACCAAGTATAATGGAGTTTGTTAAAACAGCAGTTAATATAACCGCCGAAGCTGCAATCGTAATGGTATTAGCCGTTGTCATAGTGAACCGGCAGCCTTTTTTGTCAAAGAGTATACCGGAAAAGATCCTTCCAAGGCCATTGAAAACTGAAAGCACACCTACTAACGTAGTTGCCAGAGCATCGGTCGCACCTATCGATAAAGCTAAGTCCCTGGCAAAACTAATTACCGTACTTCCAACAGCAGCCAATGTAATGGAGTACATAAAGAATTTCCAAAAACTAAATCTGCGAAGCATTTGTATTGTAGTATAATCACGTGTCATAAATGTGCTATTTTCGGCCGTTTTATTGTTTTTAATACCAGGAAAACTTATATCTTTGGATGGGTATTTTATTATGAAGCTGGCTATCAGCAGAATAAGACCTATTGTTATACCAAAAATTAAATATGTAGTTCGCCATCCGATTGATTCAGATTTAATCAATAATGCCGCTATATTTCCAAGTACCAGCGTACTGGCGCCAAAACCCATCATCATTGCTCCGGATGCAGTGCCTTTTTTATCGGGAAACCAGACATTGGTTGCAGATATAATTGCATTATAGGCCATACCGATTCCAAGTCCGCAAATGACACCATAGGAAACGTACAGTGTAAAAATACTGATACCGGACATGAATGAAGCAACAGTAAAACCTGAAAATACCAGTATGGCTGAAATGACAACAGTAACTTTCGGCGAGGTGTTTTTTGTCAGTATACCTGAAATTATTCCACCTATGCAGAAAAAGCACATTGTTAATGTAAAGTTTAGTGCAAGTTGGGAAGGTGTCCATCCAAATTCAGTTTCAAGAGGTGCTTTTATGATAGACCAGGCGTATATTATACCGGAAAAAAGCATACTGATAACACCAATTAACAAATATGGCCATCTTACAAGTTTATTTTTTTCTTGCGTATCCTGCATAAAAAACTATCCTTTTTGATTATTCACCAATATTTTTATAGTTACATAATATCGTTTAGAATGCAACTAATATTTTAATTTTTTCAATTCTTAATTTGAGGATTCAAATTCCGGCTAAAGTATAGCTTGGCAAAGGAGTGGTTGTTCAAATTACGAATTGAAGATGGCTCA
>LFRV01000022.1 GCA_001512485.1 Clostridiales bacterium DTU069
TGGTTAGGCGGTAAGAAACGCTGATATATCTTATCAAGGTCTGTGAGTGTTTGACGCTTACTAATTTACTACTTGTATAGGCTCAAATAATTTGAGAAAGTGGTTTATTTTAATTTGAAAATCTACAAGACCTTGACACTTTGAAACGGTTGTTAGGGCATAGTAAAATCAGTATCACTTCTGACATATACTTACACGAAAATATCAGCCTGATTGAAAAGGCAAGCGCCAGTATTGATAATCTTGTCTTTATGAATCCCAAAAAGAAGAAAGTAAAAGAAAAATAAAAAATGGCACGTCTTTGGCACGTTTTCACGCCGAAAAAACAATAAGGGCTTTAAGGCAAATTCCTGAAACCCTTTATTTTGGCGGAGAGAGAGGGATTCGAACCCTCGGAGCGCTCATCACGCTCACACGATTTCCAGTCGTGCGCCTTAGACCAACTCAGCCATCTCTCCATTGTTCAATCAGACCGCTTTTCTATTGTACATGGATTATAACGCAATGTCAATAAACCGGGATGGCTTATTTATAAAGAACAACAACTCAGCAAATGAAGCTTATATTTCCGTTTTTGTACGACGTTTTTATAACGGCGTCCGGAACAGTAATGTCAAGGCATAATAATGGTTTTTCTCAGGCAATATACCGTAATTTCATTTTTTTGCTGTATACTTAAAGCAGTGAAAAAAATCGCTTAGTTATTCAGAACACGAAAATTCATGGGTGATCAGTAAAGATATGTGAAATGGCCAGACTTGACGCATGACCAGACAAAGATAAGCGGAAAGACTGGACCTATTCGGGGAGATATTGTGTTAAGATATAGTTTGAAAAAAGTGTACCTGTATCTAAAAAAGATTTATAAAAGATACAATGAAGTCCAGATTGGTTTTTTAGCTGCGCAGACCAGTTTCTATGTTATCCTGGCCTTTTTCCCGTTTACGGCATTTATGCTGACATTGATAAAAGAAACCAAACTGGACGATACCCTTTTCATGCAGGCTCTATCCGGTCTACTGCCCGCGTCAACATATGTTTTAACGTTACAGATTCTTGAAAGCGCACAGGCAAATAAAAACCTTTTTATCTCCATCAGCGGCATTGCCGCATCTTTATGGCCGTTTTCGAGAGCTGTCAAATCGCTTATGGCGAGCATAAACGAGGTATATAACCATGAAAAGCGCCCTCCGCTGAAGCAGCTTGGCATATCCATGCTGTTAACCGCCGCTTTTGTCATCCTGATCATTGTATCTATAATACTGCTGCTTTTCGGACGCAGACTCGGCGAGATTATCTTCGGATACCTCGGTTCTCCCGATGTATTTTTACGGGTCTGGGATTATCTGCGTTATGAGTTGTCCGTTTTAATCCTGCTTGTTTTCTTCATTATTATGTACAAAACAATTCCAACCGGGAAACAAAGAATAAGCGACGTTTTTCCCGGGGCTTCCTTCGCGACGCTTTTTTGGCTGGTCTTGTCTTCCGTCTTCTCTATGCTTATGAACAGGTATTTTAAGTTCGCCACGATTTACGGCGGCATTGCGGGGATTATTTTTCTGATAGTATGGCTTTACTGGGCAATGCACATTATTTTAATCGGTGCGGTTATAAATTCGATTAGTTCCGGATCAGTATACGCAACGATGAGAAAAATAAAAAAGTAATATTCTTAGGTCTCAATGTAAAAAACAAAGGGCCAATTATGCTCCGGCAAGTTTACGTGTTTGATCCTCTGTTATCAGCGCATCTATAATTTCATCCAGTTCCCCGTCGAGAATCTGGTCTATTTTATAAAGCGTAAGACCAATGCGGTGATCGGTCACTCGTCCCTGGGGGTAGTTATATGTGCGGATACGTTCGCTCCTGTCTCCTGTTCCTACCTGCATTCTCCTGTTCTCCGCGTATTCGGAATCAATTTTTGACTGCATCTGTTCATACAGCTTGGCTTTTAAAACCCGCATTGCCTTTTCCCTGTTCTTGTGCTGGGATCTTTGATCCTGGCATGTTACAACGATACCGGAAGGAAAATGGGTTATCCGTATTGCCGAGGAAGTCTTGTTGACGTGCTGGCCGCCCGCACCTGAAGCCCTGTATGTGTCGACCTTTATATCCGCCGGGTTTATTTCGACTTCAGGCAGATCGTCAACTTCGGGCAGAACTGCCACGGTAACCGTTGAAGTATGAATTCTGCCACTTGATTCCGTCGTGGGAACACGCTGTACGCGGTGAACCCCGCTTTCAAATTTGAGCCTGCTGTACGCGCCTCTTCCCTCTATCTGAAAAACGACTTCCTTAAAGCCGCCTAGCTCCGTTTCATTGGCATCTATTATTTCATATGTCCAGCCTTTTCTCTCGGCATACCGTGTATACATGCGGTACAGAACGCCGGAGAATAAAGCCGCCTCATCGCCTCCGGCTCCGCCTCGTATTTCGATAATAACGTTTCGGAAGTCGTTCGGATCTTTTGGCATCATAAGTATTTTTAACTCATGAGTTGTTCTTTCAATACCCGACTCGGCTTCTTCAATTTCCGCCATAATAAGCTCGCGAAGTTCTTTATCCGGCTTTTCCTCAAGCATTTCCTTCGCGTCTGAAATGGATTTTTTATACCCTTTATATTCACGGTACTTCTCCACAATCTCTTCTATCTCGGCATGTTCTTTCATAAGTTTTTTATATTGTTCCTGATCAGCTATTACCGACGGATCGGCCAGCTTAACATTTATCTCTTCAAATCTTTCTTCTATAGACTGAAGCTTATCAAACATAAAATACTTCCTTTCGTTTGGGAATCGGCTGTTTTATGCCCCGTTTCAAACTGTAAAATCAACGGCAAATGCAATTATAGCACACCCGCGGGTATCGCCGCAATACGCTGATAATACAGGCAAAGGAACCGAATAAAACACTGAATCATATTCAGATCAGTTGATCCAATGTCGTGTTTTCAAGCTTATCGGCAACAATATCACGAATTTCTTTAAAAACGCGCAGAAGCTTTACGTTTCTTTCAATGGGCGTGTGCTCAAAAAAGTACAAACTCGCGGATCCGACAGAAGCAAGCGGACCATCAATAAGCCGGATAATTTCCGCAATATTTATTTCCGCCGGATTCTTTGCCAATTCATAACCGCCGCCGGGGCCCCTTATGCTTCTGACATATCCCGCACCTTTAAGCTGAAGAAATATCTGCTCCAGATACTTTTTCGGAATGCCGTTGTTTTCGGAAACCTCAATGATTTTTGCTCTGCCTTTTCCGTAACGGCTCGCAAGATCCACAAGCGCAAGAAGGGCATATTCGCTTTTTCGTGACAGACGCATACAACTGCCTCTCCTTTCTCCAGCCGAGTCATAAATTTCATTCGTGTATATATACACTTCGCGCGTAATCCGCACAATTCGGCTGTCGTTTCAATTCAGTCTGTTTAGAAATCACGGCCATTTCCATTAAACGATAATATGCCTCGTTTTGTCATAAGATCCTTAATTATTTTAACAGAACTTTCAATACCTTCGCTGCCGGAAAGCTTTATTGCAGCCGGAAGATCTTCATTTTCGCCATTGCCGACCCAAACGGTGAAAATCCGTTCGGGCGGAATACCCGTATTTATAACATCAAGATCTTCCTGGTTTAATTCTATCGCCGATACAATCAGTATCATGCCTGCTTCCAGCATTATATGCGAAACTTCGGTCAGCCTTCGTATATGCTCTCTTCTGTTGAAAGGAACAATATCACCTGATACAATGTCGGCATCTACGCCATATAAAAGGCTTCCTATTCCAAGATAGTAAACAAGCCTCCCGTCGTTAAAAAGCTGCTTTTCAAGAGTGCGCGCTATTTCCTTCCGCGGGCTGTCCTTTTCACCGGTCACAAGAACCAGTGTCGCTTTTTGGTTGTATTTAGCCGCTCGTATTTCGGCACTTATATCGCTGCCTATCCACTTGTAATTCCGCATTAATACTTTATCCCGGACCCAGCTCGTATGGTCCTCCAAATCCTGCATAATGATCCCGCCGCCGGAAATCTCGTATTCATCAACTATAACAAACCTGCTTGTCGCAGCGTTGTCGGTCATCAAATCAAAGGCAATATGCCTGTCCATGCTTAATATGCACTCAGCCACTTCATAACGTTCAATATAATCTTTTTTAGTCCTGTCAAGACTTGACGCGTCAAGGACACTGCTGATACTCTCGACCTGTACGCCCACGCGGGCGGTTCCGAGCTTTAAGATATATGTTTTATCCTTAACAAATGGCTTTTTACCAAGCCAGAACAAGTTTACAAGCACGCGTCCCGTCACCTTCGGTTTAGGTTCTTCAGCAAGGCAAGCTATTTCGCCTCTCTTTACATAAATCTGTTCCGTGACGGTAAAGCCACACGCCCAGCCCGCGCTAAGTGTTTTCGGCATTTCACTGTTAAACGCTTCAATGGTTTTCACCCTTGCCCTTTTACCGGACGGGTAAAAAACAACCTCATCGCCGACCGACAGCTTGCCGCTTTCTATTGTTCCGGCTATTATTCTGCGCTGATCGTTGTTTTTCGTAAATTTATATACATCCTGAACAGGCATCCTGAACGGTTTATCCTCGGGAAGTTCCTCCTTTTTGAATGAATCAAGCATTTCCAATACGTTCATTCCCCGATACCACGGCATTTTCTCCGAATGGTTCGCGATATTATCGCCCTCCGCGGCGCTTACCGGAATGAATCCCGCAGCCTCGAGATCAATCTTTCGCAGAAAACGCCGGTATTCCCGTTCAATCCTTTTAAACGGTTTTTCATTGTAATTTACAAGATCCATTTTGTTGACAAGCACGCAAACCTGTTTAATGCCAAGCATTGAGAGCATATAACCATGTCTTTTGGAATTCTCGCGAACGCCTTCCGATGCGTCGATGACCAGAAGGGCTGCTTCGGCACGGGCTGCTCCCGTTATCATATTCTTCAAAAATTCAATATGACCGGGGGCGTCAATAATAATGTAGTTTCTAAGATCCGTCTGGAAAAAACAGCGTGCGGCATCTATTGTAATTCCCTGGGACTGTTCATCCTTTAATGCATCCAACAGAAACGCGTATTCAAAAGGTTTCGAATTTCGCCGGCAGGTTTCTTTCACCTGTTCGAGCTTTCCTACCGGCAAAGAATGCGTATCAGCCAAAAGCCTACCTATAACGGTGCTCTTCCCGTGATCAACATGCCCTACAATTACTATATTCATATCAGTTTTATTAATTAAATCCCTTTTGTTTATTGGATGCTCCATACCTGGCCATCATCCTCCCAATACTTACATGTATCCGCCTCTTCTGAGTTCTTCAAGCCCGCCGCCGTCTTCCTTATCCTGTGCGCGTCCGGACCGCTCGGCAATGTTTGAAAATTTTCCGGTTTTCAGCTCGGCAATAATCGCGTCCACGTCTGCTGCGTCTGACTCGACAGGAAACGTGCACGGCCAGCAGCCTAATGATCTGTATCTCTTTCCGTCTCCTTTGTTGTAGTACAGTGAAACGGTTGGAATCTTCTCGCGTTTTATATATTCCCAGATATCAAGCTCGGTCCAGTCCAAAAGCGGATGAATGCGTATATGAGTATTCGGAGCGAAATCCGTTTTGTATTGTCCCCAGAATTCCGGAGGCTGGTCTCCAATATCCCAATCACTGTTCTTATCCCTTGGAGAAAAATACCTCTCCTTTGAACGACTTCCCTCTTCGTCGGCCCTTACACCTACAATAACCCCTGTAAAAGGCTCGGTATTGCTGTCTATCTCGTATATACCTTTATCGTGGTTCAGCCGGTAACGAGGCCACTTTCCGCTGAGCGTATTTACAAGGGCTTCCGTTTTCAGTTTTCTGCAGCACTCAATACGGGTTGCATTGCCATCAGGGTATGTCTGTTTTTTCTCAAGAGCTTCCCGGTTTTCTCCGTAAATCATATCGAGCTTCCATTCCAATGCCAGCCGGTCACGGTATTCAACCATTTCGGGAATTTTGTAATGCGTGTCAATATGGACAAGCGGAAACGGAACATGACCAAAAAAAGCTTTCCTGGCAAGCCACAATAAAACGGTGCTGTCTTTGCCTATTGACCAAAGCATGCAGAGGTTCCGGAAATTTGCATACGCTTCACGCAGTATATGGACAGACCTGTTTTCCAATTTGTCAAGATGATTCATTGCACCAACCCCCATGCATCCTTTGCTGCAAGTAACCGGGCAATAATATGTTTATCCGGTTTCAGTACAGTCATTTTCAAATATTATTCTTACCTTTTCAGACCGGTGAAAATCATTCATTTCCTGCCTATGTATTCACTGCCGCGGATAAGGCATTTAATACAGGCGGGGTATTTCTTGTACAAAAATGTTAATTCAGCTTGTTTATTATATTGTTTAAAACATAAAAACCTTTTTCATTAACGCTGTTCAGCCTGTTATACGTCATTTCCGTATCATCCATCTGTCTGAAGACACCGCCTGCTTCTTCGACAATGCACTGCATAGCGGCAGTATCCCATTCCATTGTTTTTCCGAACCTGTAATACGCTTCAGCCTGCCCGCTGGCGATAAGACATCCCTTTATTGCACTCCCGACAGTTTTTATGTTTTTTATATTGTTTCTTTCAATTAACTGCTTAAGTTTTTCGGATTTATGCGACCTGCTTACCAGCAGACAAATATCCTGAGTTTTATCCGAAACCTTAATTTTACGCGCCTGTCCTTCATTTTCGTAAAAGGCTCCGATTCCTTTTGCCGCGTAGTAAAGCTCACCCGTTACGGGAATCCCGATAACTCCCAGAACCGCCTTTCCTTTGTACACTAATGCCACATTAACCGTAAATTCGCCGTTCTTTTTTATAAATTCTTTCGTTCCGTCAAGAGGATCGATAATGAAACACCAGTCATTTTTTATCCTGCTGTCCGGATCATCCGGCGACTCTTCGGCTAAAATGGCACATTCGGGATATTTGTTTTTAAGAACATTTATTATATAATTATTTGATTTTCTGTCGGCTTCAGTAACCGGAGTATAATCATCCTTGTAATCAACGGTAAAATCCTTCAAATATACTTCAAGAATAATCCTTCCCGCTTCACGGGCCAATTCTTTCGCTGTCATCAGCACATCTTTCATATCGGATATATCCATTATATATCTCCTTAACCGGCAATTTAAAACTTTACTTCACTGCCGCAATTCTTATCAGCAGATATAACCTGGCCGCAGGTTTTGTATCCCTACTATTATAGTATACATTTATCCATATGAAAAGCCATTTTTAGCTTCAATGAGAAAGCTCTTCATCAGCGATTCATACCGGATAAACAGCAAAATTACGCTTTTGAACTGCTGTACATAGTTTTCCATAGCATGTGTCTTAAGTTTAACTTATAGCTTTATTATGTCGATAAATGTTTATAATTAGCTAAATGTGAGTAAATATAATAATAATGCGATCTTTCCTGAATATATATTTGAATAAAACAATTTTAACGACTGAAAGGATTGAATAGCACAAATGAAAAGCATTGGTTCAAGAATTGCTGTATTTTTTGGAATACTGCTTATATTTGTATGTCTTGGCTTCGGAATTATATCATATTTTGCGTCTTCTAACTCATTGATTAACGTTCTTCATGAAACCATGCCAAAATTTGCGTCCGAGGCCTCATTAACGATAAAGGACAGTATACAGAACCAGCTGAATGTATTAAGCCTTATCGCTTCCTCCGATAACATGCGGATACTGAAAGAGGCTGACGGCGATTATTCCGGCATTGTATCTTTTTTGTCAAACGAAACAAAAAGGGCAAAACACCTGCAAATGATACTGATTGACGCGCAAGGAAAGTCTATTTCCAGTAGCGGTACTGTTTCGGATATGAAGGACAACGACCTGTTCAAAACAGCGTTATCGGGCAAAGACACCGTATCCGAACCGATGTTTTCCGATGATGGAAGTACAGTTGTCATGACTTATGCCGTACCTGTCATTGTCGACAATGAAGTCGCAGGCGTGCTTATGGCTGTCAGAGACGGGCTGGAATTAAGTGAATTCGCAAAAAGAATACGATTTGGCGAAACCGGTGAAGCATTCATAATAGACAAGCTGGGCCGCACTATTGCCCATGCAGATACCGAACTGCTGAACAATATCATATCAGTTAAATCGGTTGATGCCAATACGTCGGCTACCCGGTCCGCAAGATCAGCAGACACGGAAGATATTGATACAATTTCTTCCGCTACTCATACGAATGATGAAACCGGCGATAATTTAGGATTTGATAATTTCACGAATGTTCAGCAAAAAATGATGGATGGCATCACCGGCTTTGAAGAGTACAAATACAAGGGTATTGCGAAAATCACGGGCTTTGCCCCGATTTCCGATTACGGATGGTCAATAGCGGTGTCCGTTGACAAAGAAGAGATGATGGCCGAGCTTGTAAATCTTAGAATAATTTTCATTATTATTTCCGCTTTGTTCCTGGTCGCCGGTCTATTTGTATCATTTTTCATCGGGAAGAATATCTCAAAGCCTCTGACCGAATTGACAAACCAGTGTATTACGATGTCCGAAGGTAATTTTGCAACCGATGTAAACGAAAAATATTTAAAAAGAAATGATGAAATCGGCAATTTAACAAGAGGTTTTAAGAAAATAAATGAAAGCGTGTCGGAAATCATTAAAAATGTTATTTCTGAAACCAGGAACGTCGATAATTCAATTTTGGCTTCCGGTGAAAGCATCTCGAAACTGACGGAAGAGATACACGCAATATCGTCTATTATCCAGGAATTGTCGGCACAGATGGAAGAAACGTCTGCCATGTCGGAAGAGATGAATGCTACAACGATTGAAATTGAGTCGGCAATAGAATCAATCGCGAAAAAGGCCCAGGATGGTTCGGAAACTGCGGGTGAAGTCAGCAAAAAAGCAACTGAATTAAGAAGAACGGCGGAAGAATCGCTGAAAAGCGCGCAGGAGATCCGTCTGAACAATTCCGCGAAGTTAAGGGATGCGATTGAAAAATCAAAAGCGGTGGAAAGAATACATATTTTATCAGACGCAATTCTTGAAATTGCGTCCCGCACAAACCTGCTGTCACTAAATGCTTCAATAGAAGCCGCTCAAGCGGGTGAATCAGGCAGAGGCTTTGTTGTTGTCGCCGAAGAAATCAGAAAATTAGCTGAAAACTCAAAACAAACCGCGACCGAGATTCAAAACGTGACAGAGCAGGTTTTAGAGGCTGTACATAATCTTTCCGAAAGTTCGGAACAGGTTTTAAACTTTTTGGATAGCAAGGTTGCCAAGGACTACGACATATTTGTTGAAACAGGAAAACAGTATAACAACGACGCTCAAATGATAAATGACATGGTAACGGATTTCAGCGCAACTTCCGAAGAGCTTTACTCTTCTGTTCAGGATATAATGAAAGCAATCAGTGATGTCGCCAACGCTGCTGTGGAAGGCGCCGCCGAAACGACGGATATGGCAAACAGAACAAATATTGTTGCGGCACAGGCAAACGAAGTAATGGAACAGGCTAATACAGTGAAAGAAAGCATAGAAAAACTATCAAGGGTTATATCACTTTTTAAAATATAGACATTCGTTATTCGGCAGGCCGGTTAACCAGTCATAACCGAATTTTTAGTTACTGTTCAGACGATGTGTAATGATCTTTTTAAACTGTTATACGGCAGTTAAAAAGGCATCGTCTGAACAGTAACTTTTTTAGCTTAACAGATCATATTAAGCCTGCCGGTTAACCGCATTAACCGATTTAATGAGGCATAGGCAGCATTCAATGAAAAATGTCTGCAATCTACTAAGGCAATTTTTGCCCCATACCTGTGAACAGTATCAACAAGTCTCTTAAAACCGGGAATGAAACTGTCGTCCCAAATACCGGGCTGATAAGGTATAGCTTTGCCTAACGAGTCAATTGCCGTTACTTCAACAATTAACAATCCTCATCCTCCTCTTGCCCTTGCTTCCCAGTAATCGGTAAACTCCTCGCTTACGGTTCCGTCGACATTCGCGAGATTAGTACCCATCGGAGGAACGACAAACCTGTTCGGTACTTCCATACTGCCTATCTTTACAGGGGTGAAAAGTATTTTAAAATCCATTGCATCTACCTCCGTTTAACATTAATGTCTAAGTTATTATTTCCTGATAACAGCAGAAAATGTAGAAATATCAGTATTGGAGGCAGATGCATTTCACAGGTATCCTGCCAGGTATCGGTTTGATATGTATAACCGTTTCTTAATTAAGAGGCAAGCTGGGATAATGCCTAAACTCTCGTCCTTTTTATAACATACAACAGACCTTAAAGCAAGTAAAATAAACGCTT
>LFRV01000020.1 GCA_001512485.1 Clostridiales bacterium DTU069
AAAACTGGCTATAGAATTTTTCTGTCAGTTCCTTTGTTATTTTATCAAGCATGCCCTTCTCTTCCGCAAGGTTAAATATTGTATAACGCGGTTTCAGTTTATATGCCTTATACATGCTTTCGATAAACAATTCCCTGCTAATTCCTATGTCTTTCGGACTGTAACAGGCTCCGAGCCTTTTCAGCAGCCCGATTATCTTCTGCGGCTCGGTATTAGGCAGACCATCAGGAAGATATTGCTTCATATACTGATAAACATACGCTGCAACCACGGTGCCGACCGCCACCGAATTGCCGTGGAGCGGATGTTCAACATTTCTTGATATCGCGTCCATATCCCAGTAATGCGCAAAATTATGTTCCGCACCCGATGCAGGTCTTGAATCCCCGTGCAGCCCTATTGCAATACCGGAAAGAACAAGGGCTTCCATGACATAGCTGGCAGCCTGCTCATCCCTTTTTATAAATTTGTCTACGTTTGTTATGCATTTTTCCAGTGCATCCTTAATGAGCTTCACACAGGTTTCACAATAAAGCTCATTATTTATTATTTTTGATAGTTTCCAATCATCCAGCGCCGTAAGCTTCCCGATAATATCGCCGAACCCTGCCCGTAACATATCAATAGGTGCATTCTTTAAGATCGTAGTGTCGGCAATAATAGCCTCAGGATATTTCCCCGGCAGCGTTTTCTTAACGCCGTTTAATATTATAGGTGATACAACAGAAGCATAACCATCCATGGACGGCGCTGTTGCTATGATTATAAACGGCTTTCCGGTTTTATAGCACACATGCTTGCATATATCATTTATTACTCCCGAGCCAACCGCAAGAACAAAGGATGTTTTAATTTCAATTTCGGCAAGAAGCAGCCCCAGGGCTTTTTCATCCGGTACAAGCTGCTGTTTGGATTTAAAAATAAATGTCCTTAAATTAAAACCGTTGTCGGACAGTATTCTCTCAACATAGGAACCGTATGCCTCATATGTATTTGTATCGGCTACAAGCAATATTTCTTCTTCTTTGAATTGAGACACCGATTTTAAAATTTCTTCCTTTAAACCTTTATTATTAATAAAGATTTTTCCTATATCGACCGAATGTTTCCTCCCGCAATCACAGTCAAAGGATATACCTGCCATTTCACTTACGCTGTTCATTTCAGTTATCTTTTTCATAGTTACACTCCCGGCTTTCAATGATAATTGAATGCATATTAATTGCTCTCCTGGATGAGAGCAAAAAACAACAGAATTAGCATACCAAATAATTCAGCATAGATCAACTAAATAAAGCTGCCGGAAAACATAATACCATGTAATTCTCGTGGCAATTCCCAAAATTTTATAAACCGCGGTTTCTCTCGCTTATCGGTATATACTGCCTGTACGGTGCAATACTTTTGTACGCGGGTCTTATTATTTTTCCTTTGTTAACGAGCTCTTCAATCCGGTGTGCGCACCAGCCCACCACCCTCGCGACTGCAAACAGGGGTGTGAACAATTCCTCCGGAATATTAAGAATTCTATATACAAGCCCTGAATAAAAATCTATATTAATGCTCACGCCCTTATACATTTTCCTTTTTTCCGCAATTATCTGCGGGGCAAGCTTTTCAACATTTTCATACAACCTGAACTCATCTTCAAAACCCGCTTCCTTCGCAAGCTTTTCCGCATACTCCTTTAAAATTACCGCCCTGGGATCGGAAATGGAATACACCGCGTGTCCTACTCCATATATCAATCCGCTTCTGTCAAAAGCTTTCCTGTCCAATATATTAAGCAGGTAATTTCTTATTTCATCCTCGCTGTTCCAGTCTTTTATATGTTTTTTCATATCTTCAAACATTTGAACGACTTTAACGTTTGCACCGCCATGGCGCGGGCCCTTGAGCGAACACAACGACGAAGAAACGGATGAATAAGTATCCGTACCGGAAGAAGTAATAACATGAGTTGCAAATGTGGAATTATTACCCCCGCCATGCTCAGCATGCAGGACAAGAGCCAGATCAAGCACTTTGGCTTCAAGATCCGTAAATGCGGAATCCGGCCGCAGCAAATGAAGAATATTTTCCGCCGTGCTGTATTCGGGCTTCGGACTATGGATAACAAGGCTTTTGTTGTGGAAATAGTGAGTTAATACCTGGTATCCATATACCGCCAATAATGGCATCTGCGCAATTAACCGGACAGATTGCCGGGTTAAATTCTCTATGGAAATGTCATCGGCACGCCGGTCAAAGGAGTAAAGAGCAAGCACACTCCTTGACAGCAGGTTCATTACGTCTTTACTCGGAAGTTTCATTATCGCATCTTCAATAAAAGATTCAGGCAGCTTTCTATATTCCGAAACGAGATTTTGGAAATCATTCAATTCTTCTCTGTCGGGGAGTTCCCCAAATAATAACAAATACGCCGTTTCTTCAAATCCGAACCGGTCTTCCGATGTAAACCCGGCTACAATATCATTTATATCAATTCCCCTGTACAATAAACGGCCCGGCACCGGCACCATTTCACCTTCATCGATAATATATGCGTGTACTTCCCCGATTTCGGTAAGCCCTGCCAGGACGCCTCTTCCACTTATATCTCTTAATCCTCTTTTAACTTCATATTTTTTATATAAATCCGGATCTATCCTGCTGCACTTTTCAGCCATCACGCTGTATTTTTTAATTAATTCTTTTTGTTTTGTCTTTCCGTCCATAAGCAACACTCCTTTTTCATGTATCTCCGATTGGATTAACTGAATGACTTAATCGGCAATATCAGACGCAAAATTGCACAGTTGGCAAATGCAGCGATGCGCATACCATAAACAGCATGCCTTGCAAGGTTTGTACAGAGGCCGGGCATGGATTTGAATAATGTATAAAAAAGCCATGGAGTATATCCATGGCGTACACGCATTATACCCCTCTTTCAATGCCTACGAGGTTAGCTGCCGGGCTCGGGTTGAAAGAGATACCCTATCCGAACGGAATTCGCCCCTCTTTTGGGTCCCCCGCTTCACAACAGTGAATTAAGCATATTCATTTTTCGTGTGTATATTTTACCACAGCCGATGTCTGAACGTCAATTTCCCAATTTTTTTGCATTATTATGTAACCTTCTCACGGCTTGTTCAATATACTAATAACAGGTGAATAAGTTTATCTTATACCTTAAAATAAGGAGGTGAGAAATATGTTTAAAAAAGATTGCCGCAAAATTATCTGTCTTGCTTCCAGCATCCTTGGCCTGATTTTGGTTGGTCTCGGGGTCTATCTTCTTGTGAGCGGTTTAGGATTTGATATCATTACTATCGGCACGATTGTGGCGGGAGTTGTCTTGCTTGCTTTGAGTTGTGTGACAAAATGCATAAAAGTTCCCTGTCTATTTTGTCTGCTTCTGTTGCTTATATCGACATTCCTCATCATTGCAGGAATTATAACTCTACTGTTGGTAGACATAGTCGTCGGATTAATTTTTATCGGGCTGGGTGTTCTAAGCGTTGTTCTTACTTCGTTATGCCTGTTCATAAACTTATGCTGCATAACCGTTCATAAAGTATAAAGGACATATTCAAGTCTAAATCTGATTTTATCATATGAAGCAGGCAGGATGTTTTGCGCCTGCCTGTGTTTCCATTAAATCCCAAACTTTCCTTGCTTTTTTGATATATTTTGGTAACAATCAATTTACAATTCGTTCAGGAATTTGTACAATTTATCTGATATAATAATTAGTATAACGGTAAAAATGATCAGCAATTCCAACACAGCGGGCTGCATGGGCGAGCAGTACGGCAAAGCGTAATGACCAGCCCCCACCGTTAAAATTTATTATTATCCGTTTGATTAACGAGGTAGATTAAATTGGATTTATATAAAAACATATTGGTATGCGTAACGAAGCAAAAAAACTGTGAACGGCTGATTAAAGCAGCATCTGAGTACCGACTGGATCAAGGAATTCTGCATGTGCTCCACGTTGCAAAAAATTCATGGAATATTCTTGATAATTCACGCGAAAGTGAAGCTCTTGAATACCTGTTCAGAATTTCAAAATCATATGGTGCCGAAATGACTGTGCTGAGAAATGACAACATTTCGGAAACTATAGCAGGATTTGCATTACAGCAGGAGATTGATCTTATAGTCCTGGGCGAATCCTCAAATGAGCATGAAAATAAATACTTAAAACAACTGCGCAATATTTTGAAGGATAAACCGATTAAAATTATAGAAGTATAACGATGATTTTAAAATAACGCAAAAATTGCCCATAAGCTTTACATACACGTGCTTCATGGACAATCGGTTCAGCAAAGAGTCTTTATATTTTTAACTTTTTTATTAATCTTTGGCTTCTCTTGGGGGCAGCTTCGAAAATACCTTGCCAATGGCCTCCATTGCCCTGTCCATCTGTTCTTCGGTATGAGTGGCCGTGTAACTTGTGCGGAGCAGGCATTGGCCCGGGGCCACAGCCGGCACTATTACAGGATTAACATATACGCCTTCTTCAAAAAGCATTTTTGTCGCAATAAATGTTCTTTCGTTTTCGTACGTCATAATAGGTATAATCGGAGTTTGGGATTCTAAAATGGGGATCCCCATTTTTCTAAGCCCATTTCTCATGTAATCGGCAATCCTGTCCAGGTTTTCGATACGCCACGGTTCCTGTTCTATAATCTCAAGAGCCTTTAAAGCAGCAGCCGCATTGGACGGCGGAATGGAAGCGCTGAATATGAACGGGCGCGAATTATGCTTAACATAATGAATAACATCCTCGCTGGCAGCCATAAATCCGCCGAGGCTTGCAAGAGATTTGCTGAATGTTCCCATAATTATGTCTACCTTGTCTTCCAGACCATAATATGACGCCGTTCCGCGTCCTCCCTCTCCAATAACTCCGAGGCCGTGAGCATCATCGACCATAACCCTTGCGTTATATTTTTCAGCAAGCCTTACTATCTCGGGGAGCTTACATATATCCCCTCCCATACTGAACACACCGTCTGTTACGATAAGAATTCCTTTGTTTTCCGGAATTTCCGAAAGCACTCTTTCAAGGTCTTCCATATCACTATGCTCATATCTTACCATTTTCGCATAGCTCAGTCTGCATGCATCATAAATGCTTGCGTGATTTTCCTTATCGCATACTATATAATCGTTTCTGCCGGCAATAGCTGAAATAATGCCTAGATTGCTCTGATAACCCGTACTGAAGGTAATAGCAGCTTCCTTGTGTAAAAATTTGGCCAGTTTTTCTTCAAGTTCAATATGCAGTTTCAATGTCCCATTCAAAAACCGGGAACCCGAACAACCGGTACCGTACCGCAGTAATGCTTCCTTTGCCGCTTCCACAACCCTTTTGTCGGAAGTAAGGCCCTGGTAATTATTTGATCCTATCATTATGATATGACGGCCTTCCATTATTACTTCAGTATCCTGCCCGGTCTCCAAATAATGAAAATATGGATAAATACCCGCTGCCATAGCTTCCTTCGCTGTCGTGTATTCGTAACACTTCTGAAACAGATCCATATTTAACCTCTCCTTATATTACAGATAACTACGGGGTTGTTTTTATGAGCTTTTTTAATACCTGGTCATAATACCAGTAAAGAAGTAATACAAAATAATTGTATCATACTTTATTAAAATATCCAGTTATTTTTGATTTTTTTTATGCACTGTATTAAAATAATGTTGTTATTCATACGTTTGTTTTAAACTGCAATACAATAGCTCTTTACGGTACTTGCGTTCATGAAAGCCGGCAAATGTTTAAATCGGCGGATCAGAATCAGATTTCGTCCAGGAGGAAAATATAAATGAGCATAACTAAAAAAATAATACTTGTAACAGGAGCTTCTTCAGGTTTAGGTTTTGCCGTTGCCCGGCATTTGTCAGACATAGGGCATACAGTGTACGCCGGGGCGAGATCCTTCGGCGCCGAACGCGCAAGCACATCCCCATACTTACATGAAATTTATTTAGATGTTAACGATCCGTTTTCAATTGAGAGTTTTGTGAAAACAGCGATTCAAAACGAAGGCAGGATTGATGTGCTGATTAACTGTGCGGCCGTAATAGTTCTTGGTTCTGTTGAAGATATGTCGATAGAAGAATATGAAAAAGTAATAAACACTAACCTTTTTGGTACAATCGGGATGTGCAAAGCCGTTATACCTTACATGCGCGAACAGAGATCCGGGTATATTGTAAATTTCAGCTCAATTATGGGTTTGCTTGCCGTTCCGTTTCAAAGCGCTTATACTTCATCAAAATTCGCAATAGAAGGCTTTACGGAAGCATTAAGCATGGAAGTAAAGGATTACGGTATAAAAGCCGTCCTGATTGAACCGACCGATCACAGGTCCGGTTCGCAAAAATACAGGCAGCATGCTCTCCGTGCCGACTCCGATTCATCACCGTACCGCGAGTTATTTTTAACGGTAACGAAAAAAATAGAGTTTGATGAGGCTCATGGCAGTGATCCGGACAAACTGGCAAAGCTTACGGCAAAAATTATACAGAAAAGAAATCCGCGCCTCCGTTACAAAATAGGCAAATTTGATCAGAAGCTGCCTGTCTTTCTTAAGCGGATACTGCCCGGCAGGGTTTTTGAATCGATCATTTTCTCTTACTACAATTCCGGGAAATAAACTCGTCACCGAAATCACCCGATCCACCCGCTGTGTTTGCGGTTTTTGTTTGCCGTATGTTGCTCATATAAAGAACTATAGTGCAATAACGGAAACTATAGCGGAATGAAGCCTAGAGATATACAGTCAGAGCGAGGGTAAGCAAGTCGACTGTCTGAGCAAAAATGCTTCCTGCAAAAAATATTTCAAAGCATTTTTGCGAGTTTCGACTTGCCCGAGCTGAACTGTATAGCTCTTGCAAATGAAGCTCCTTGTTGACGTTATTGTACAATAGTTCAATAGGTTTAAACTTTATTTCAGCGGGTCCTGGTTCGGGTGTTATGTTTCCTCAGGTGACAAAGCATGTATAGAACCAATGTATAATAATGATAGTTCAAATAGAAATTTTGACTGAAATTAATTGTGAGATTCATTTCATTATGTTAAAATAACGGAAGTCAATTGATTTGTATATTTATTCATTTGTTGTTGAAGGGGATAGCTTATGCCGAAAAGGACCGATATAAAAAAGATACTTATTATAGGTTCCGGGCCTATCATTATAGGGCAGGCCTGCGAATTTGACTATTCGGGTACCCAGGCTTGCAAAGCCCTCAAAAAACTCGGATATGATATAGTCCTCGTAAATTCAAACCCGGCTACAATCATGACCGATCCTGTCATGGCCGACGCAACTTATATCGAACCATTGAATACCGAAAGCCTTACACGGATTATTGAAAAGGAAAAACCGGACGCACTGCTTCCGAACCTGGGCGGCCAGTCTGCGCTGAACCTGTGCTCCGAACTGTTCAAAGCCGGAGTTCTTGATAAATACGGGGTTAAAGTTATAGGGGTCCAGCCTGAAGCAATAGAACGCGGGGAAGATAGGATTGCGTTCAAAGAAACAATGAAGAAACTTGGAATTGATATGCCGCGCAGCAGCCCGGCACACAGTGTCGAAGAGGCTGAAAAAATCGCTGCCGAACTCGGTTATCCGGTCGTTGTTCGTCCGTCATATACATTGGGTGGTACCGGCGGCGGTCTTGTATATAATATCGAGGAACTGCGCGTTGTAGCAAACCGCGGTATTTCAGCAAGCCTTATCGGTCAGGTTCTCATAGAGGAATCGGTTCTCGGTTGGGAAGAACTTGAGCTTGAAGTTGTCCGGGATTCGAAGAACCAGATGATTACCGTATGCTTTATTGAAAACATCGATCCGATGGGGATTCATACCGGCGATTCCATTTGCTCCGCGCCGATGCTGACAATCAGCAAGGAATTGCAAAAACGGCTGCAGAACTATGCATATAAAATTGTCGAAGCAATTCAGGTTACAGGAGGAACAAATGTACAATTTGCGCATGATCCTAAAACCGACCGGGTTGTTATTATTGAAATAAACCCGAGAACTTCGCGCTCATCAGCGCTTGCTTCAAAGGCTACGGGATTTCCGATTGCTTATATTTCTTCAATGCTCGCTGTCGGCATTACGCTCGACGAGATACCGTACTGGCGCGATGGAACACTTGATAAATATACACCTTCCGGTGATTATGTCGTAGTCAAATTCCCCAGATGGACCTTTGAGAAATTCAAAGGCTCGAAGGACAGGCTCGGAACCCAGATGCTCGCTGTCGGTGAGGTTATGAGCATAGGCAAAACATACAAGGAAGCATTCCAGAAAGCCATCCGTTCCCTGGAAATAGGGCGCTATGGGCTCGGTTTTGCCAAAAACTTTTATGAAATGCCGGTAAAAGAGCTTCTTGAACTGCTCGTTGAGCCTTCAAGCGAACGTCAATTCATAATGTATGAAGCCCTCAGAAAGGGCGTAAGCGTTGACGAGCTTCACCGCTTTACGAACATAAAACACTGGTTTATCGAGCAAATGAAAGAACTTGCGGAACTTGAAGAAGAGGTTTTAAAATACGATTTTTCGTCGCTGCCTGATAAACTCCTTATACAAGCGAAAAAAGACGGTTTTGCCGATAAATATCTGGCAATGCTGCTTAATACAACGGAGGAGAAAATAAGAAACCGGCGCATTGAACTGGGAGTCGTTGAACGGTGGGAACCGATACCCGTCAGCGGTGTTGAAAATGCATACTACTATTATTCCTCATATAATGACGTAAAACCGGATGCCCCCAAAATATCCGGAAAACAAAAAGTGATGATTTTAGGCGGGGGTCCGAACCGTATAGGGCAGGGAATAGAATTTGACTACTGCTGTGTCCACGCCGCGTTTGCACTCAGGGACATAGGGTACGAAACAATCATGGTAAACTGCAACCCGGAAACTGTATCAACAGATTATGATACTTCCGACAGACTGTATTTCGAGCCCCTTACCGTTGAAGATGTCTTGAGCATATATAACAACGAAAACCCGCTTGGCGTGATTATCCAGTTCGGCGGCCAAACGCCCCTTAACATAGCCGATGAACTCTCAAAAGCAGGGGTAAGAATCCTGGGAACAACTCCCGAAACCGTGGATCTCGCGGAAGATCGCGACATGTTCCGGCACATGATGGATAAGTTAGGTATTCCAATGCCCGAATCGGGAATCGCAAGCACGCTTGAAGACGCGAAAATGATTGCGGAAAAAATCGGGTACCCTTTAATGGTAAGGCCGTCCTATGTGCTTGGCGGACGCGGAATGGAAATTATTTACGATGAAGAAATGCTTATAACGTACGTGGAAGCCGCTTCGGGCGTAACGCCCGACCGCCCGCTCCTGATTGACAAGTTCCTTGAAAACGCTGTTGAAGCGGAAGCCGATGCTATTTCCGACGGAAAAGACACTTTTGTGCCCGCAGTCATGGAACATATAGAGTTGGCAGGAATACATTCAGGTGATTCAGCCTGCGTTATCCCGCCGATTACGATAAAAGACGAACATTTGCGTACCATTTTTGAATATACGAAAAAAATAGCAAACGAATTGAAAGTTGTAGGGCTCATGAATATCCAATACGCAATAGCGGACAACCGGGTATATGTCCTTGAAGCGAATCCGCGCGCTTCCCGTACGGTGCCGCTGGTTTCCAAAGTGTGCGGCATATCTATGGCAAGGCTCGCCACCGAAGTTATATTATTGTCTTTTTCAGGCAGAAAAACACCAATATCCGGGTTTAAGCATAAAAAGATATCTCATTTCGGGGTAAAGGAAGCCGTATTCCCGTTTAATATGTTCCATGATGTGGACCCCGTGCTTGGCCCGGAAATGCGTTCAACGGGAGAAGTTCTCGGAATGGCCAACTCTTTCGGGCTCGCGTATTTTAAGGCACAGGAAGCCACACAGGCCGCACTGCCTGTGTCAGGCACGGTACTTATGAGTATTGCGGATAAGGACAAACCAAAGCTGATTGAAATTGCTGAAATATTTACTGAACTTGGTTTTAAAATAAAGGCTACCGAAGGTACCCATAAGTTCCTTTCGGAGAACGGCATTTCTTCGGAACCGGTAAAAAAGCTGTTTGAAGGCCGCCCGAACATTATCGACAATATACTGAACAAGGAAATACAGCTTGTTGTCAATACTCCGATAGGAAAACAAAGCCAGACTGATGATTCATATATACGAAAAGCCGCTATAAAATACGGGATACCGTATATAACAACCATAACGGCGGCTCTTGCGAGTGTCAAAGGTATCGCGGCGTATAAAGCAAACCGGATTAAACAGGATTCTCTTAAGTCTCTGCAGGAATACCACGGTTGCAGCGATTGACAGGATTATAAAGGAGAGTGATCGCCTGTGGGAGGTTTATTCGGAGTAGTATCAAAAAATGACTGCATTATGGATTTGTATTTCGGTACGGATTACCATTCGCATCTGGGAACAAGCCGCGGCGGTATGGCGGTCTGGAACGGCAAATCTTTCACGTCATCAATACACAATATTGAAAACATTCAATTCCGCTCCATATTTGAGCCGGATATGTCTGATATGCATGGGAACATGGGTATAGGATGCATAAGCGATACCGAAGCGCAGCCATTAACGGTCTATTCCCATCTTGGTCATTACGCGATAACAACGGTAGGACGCATAAACAATATCGAAGAGCTTGTACAAAAGTGCCTTGAAAAGAATTTTATTCATTTTCTTGAGATGAGCAAAGGAGAAATTAACCCGACAGAAGTTGTAGCGGCGCTTATTGATCAAGAAAAAACAATTAAAGACGGAATTCTTAATGCCCAGCAGGAAATATCAGGGTCCTGCACGATGCTCGTTCTTATTAAGGACGGAATTTACGCGTCCAGGGACAGGCTGGGCAGAACTCCTTTGATAATCGGTGAAAAAGACGGGGCATATTGTGTTTCGTTTGAGTCCAGCGCGTTTTTAAATCTCGGCTACAAACAAAAATATGAGCTCGGCCCGGGAGAAATTGTATTGATAACTATCGACGGAATTGAGAAAATCTCCCCGCCGAACGATAAAATGAAAATCTGCACTTTTTTATGGGTTTATTACGGCTATCCTTCTTCATCGTATGAAGGTATTAATGTTGAAGCAATGCGCAACCGCAACGGTGCAGCCCTTGCAAGGAACGACGATGTTGAAATTGATCTCGTTGCCGGTATTCCCGACTCCGGGGTTGCTCATGCAATAGGGTATTCGAACGAAGCAAAAATACCGTTCGGCAGACCGTTTGTCAAATATACCCCTACATGGTCAAGAAGCTATTTGCCGCAGAGCCAGGAGATAAGAAGCCTTGTCGCGAAAATGAAACTTATGCCTGTTTTAGATCTTATAGAAGGCAAACGCCTTTTATTCTGCGACGACTCCATTGTACGCGGTACACAGATGAGTGAAATTGTTGATTTGCTATACAGCCACAATGTTAAAGAGGTACATGTCCGTTCGGCCTGCCCTCCGCTTTTATACAACTGCAAATATTTAAACTTTTCAAGATCCGGATCCGAATTGGATCTTGCCGCCCGTCGCGCTATTCGTGATCTGGAAGGAAATAATAAAACTGCTCTTGATGAATACAGTAATCCTGAAAGCGAAAGATACTGTCGCATGATTGATTGTATCAGAAAGAGACTGAATTTTACTTCGCTGAAGTATCAAAACCTGTCCGATATGCTTGATGCGATCGGCCTGCCGCATGAAAACCTGTGCACATATTGCTGGAATGGCAAAGAGTAAAGCGGGAAGCTTAACGCATTTTTTAATATGCGGTCCAGCCTGAATCCGCGGTTATTACCGATGCATTAATAAAGCTTGAATCGTCTGACGCCAAAAACAGCGCAATTGCAGCGATTTCTTCCGGTTCGGCTATCCTCGGGTTCAGGTTCATTCCCACTGTCGCCCTTTCGTAACCGAACTTGCTTGGATTTTTTATCGTAGATTCTATACTTGTCCTGATTGCGCCCGGGGCAATGGCGTTGCAGCGGATTCCCAGCCCGGCAAACTGGAATCCAACGTTCCTGGTCAGGCCGATAAGAGCGTGCTTTGATGCGGTATATGCGGCTCCTGCGCGTGATCCGCCCAAGCCTCCTATCGAAGCAATATTGATTATAACTCCGCCGGATTTTTCGAGGAATATCGGCATTGCCTTCCTGATAGCGCGCATCGGGCCTGTTAAGTTAACCGCGAGAACTCTCTCCCATATCTCGTCGGTTACCTCATTAACAGGCATAAACTCATCCATAATGCCCGCATTATTTACCAAAATATCCAATGTGCCGAACTTTTCCACCGCAAAGTCGATTACTGCGGAAACATCAGCCTCATTGGCGACATTTGCGTAAACAGCTGCCGCGATGCCCCCGTTCTTCTCAATCCCGGAGACAACTTCCTTCGCGCCGTCAATATTAATATCCGATACCATAACTTTAGCTCCTTCACGGGCAAAAAGTTCCGCTATCGCCTTTCCCGTTCCTGAAGCGGCACCCGTAACCACGGCAACCTTGTTTTGGAGTTTCATTTCAACCCCTCCCTCGTATAATAGTATTTGTTAAAACAATTCTATACAATTTCCAGTAAGTAACTGGAAGTTT
>LFRV01000082.1 GCA_001512485.1 Clostridiales bacterium DTU069
ACGCAGATAATGAGGGATGTCGGCGTTCCCGCGCACATAAAGGGTTATCAGTACATGAGGGACGCTGTGATGCTTGTAATCGAAGATATTGAATTAATAAGTTCGGTGACGAAAAGGCTGTACCCCGAGCTGGCGCGCAGATATAAAACTACGCCGAGCCGGGTTGAAAGGGCCATACGGCACGCAATTGAAGTTGCATGGACGAGAGGTCAGGTAGATACAATCCATGAATTGTTCGGTTATACTATCAATACAAAGAAAGGGAAACCGACAAATTCGGAATTTATCGCTATGATCGCGGACAAACTTCGTCTTGAAGCCAAAGTCAGCTAGGTTTACCCGCTTAAGTAACTATAAATGCACATATATATTCGCTTAATTAAGAGTGTTTTTAAAACACTCTTATTCAGATAGGGCTGCATGCGGTTTACGCAGCAGTCCTTTTTGTACGACCGCAGACCTCTCTGTAAACCACTATTTTTCTCCATATCCCGGGTCGCTCATTAACACGCTCTACATTTGCTTGTAAGCAGCAGGGCGCTGGAGCCTGTCGCCCGTCGTCACCGAAAGCACCCGAACCAGAGTCGCGTACCAAACGGAACGCGACAGTAATGCCTTGACCCGTAAACCACCCGTTGGTTTACAGCATATATTTGCGGTTATTGCTCAGCAAGGAACTATTGCACAATAGTTCAATGAGCAGTATAGGGACATAATTCTCGCGGTCCTGGTTCGTGTGTTTTGTTTTCCTGGGGCGATATAAGGGGTTTGTTGTTGATGGATTAAGTGTTATAATAACGAGGCAGATATTACTTCCTGCCATAAAGGCAGCGGGCAGTCATTGCGGGTGTGTTTTTATGCGAGATGAAATGGTATTGAAACAGGCTTTATTGATGTCGCATGAGTATGCGAAAGCGGTTGTGAAAGAAGGAGACTGCGTTGTGGACGCCACAACGGGCAATGGCAATGATACAGTCTTTTTGGCGGAATTGGTCGGATGTACCGGAAAAGTATATGGTTTTGATATCCAGCAGGAGGCAATTTTAAATACGCGCAAAAGGCTTGAAGAACACAGCCTTTTGGAAAGATGCATGCTAATTAACGATGGGCACGAGAATATGGCGAAATATATAAACGAACCGGTAAAACTCGTTATGTTCAACCTTGGATACAGGCCGGGAGGAGATCACAACATAGCTACAAAAGGAGAAACCACGATGCAGGCTATACATACCGCTCTTGAGAAACTGGTCGTGCACGGCCTTATAGTGGCTGTAATCTATCACGGAGGAGATTCCGGTTTTTCGGAACGTGATTATCTGCTTAAAAAACTTCCCGAACTTGATTCAAAATCATGCACTGTATTACTTATGAATTATTTAAATCTTCCAAACAATCCGCCGATGCTCGTTTGCATAGAAAAACTGAAACAGACGGAGAAATAAGGAAACCGGTTCCATCACAACAGACATATTACAGTCATGTTATTTTTTTAACGAAATCATTTCTGAAATATTGCAAAGATGTCCCAATTAAGTTATAATTCTAAATAATTGCAATCAATAGAATGTATAATAAGCGGGAATATGGTCTTTGAACAGGTTTTAGCGTATAAATGACTTCCGGTGAAACAGACTCTTTTCGAAATAATTGTTTATTGTTTCTTATACGGATGTTTCTGTGACACCCATGTCAGTTAAATGGGTGCGGATGCTTTCGCTAAAGCTCCGGGCTTATTGCCGTTAACCAGTTATTGTTGTAATTAAATATTTAAATTGAGGTGTGGTACGATGGCAACGATGGATAAAATTAACGACCTCTATGCCAGAAAGCAAAAAGCGGAGCTTGGAGGCGGAGAGGAACGTATCGAAAAGCAGCATGCCTCCGGTAAGCAAACAGCGCGGGAAAGAATTATGATGCTTGTGGATCCGAACAGCTTTGTTGAAATCGATGCGTTTGTTGAGACGAGAAGCATTGAATTCGGTATGCAGAAAAAGAAAATCCCGGGAGATGGCGTTGTTACCGGATACGGCACCGTTAATGGACGCCTTGTGTTTGTATCGTCACAGGATTTCACCGTTATAGGCGGTTCTCTTGGAGAAATGCACGCGGCGAAAATAACAAAGGTTATGGATATGGCCGTTAAAATGGGAGCCCCGTTTATCAGCATCAACGATTCGGGAGGGGCAAGGATAGAAGAAGGAATTGACGCCCTTAAGGGTTTTGGAGAAATATTTTATAGAAACACAATCGCTTCCGGGGTAATACCGCAGATTTCGGTTATAATGGGTCCCTGTGCGGGCGGAGCGGTGTATTCACCTGCCATAACCGATTTTGTGTTTATGGTAGAAAAGACAAGCCAGATGTTTATCACCGGGCCTCAAGTGATTAAAGCGGTAACGGGTGAAGACGTTACGTTTGAAGAACTCGGCGGAGCCGCAACCCATAGTGTGAAAAGCGGAGTTGCGCATTTTAAATGTGCTTCGGAAGAAGATTGCATAAGGGATATAAAAAGACTTTTAAGTTTTATTCCCGATAATAACCTGTCCGACAGTGAACTGCTTTATTGCACCGACGATTTAAACCGTATTTCGGACGAATTGAACGGCATAATACCCGATGAACCAAATAAACCGTATGATATGAAAAAAATTGTAACAACGGTTCTTGATAATCATGATTTCCTTGAAGTGCATGAAGGCTTTGCTAAAAACATCATAGTAGGGTTTGGACGCATCAATGGCAGGACGGTTGGGATTGTCGCAAACCAGCCGCAGGTTAATGCCGGAGTGCTCGATGTTGATTCTTCCGACAAAGCGGCCAGGTTCGTCCGTTTTTGTGACGCATTCAATATCCCGCTCGTTACATTTACCGATGTGCCGGGATATCTCCCAGGTGTTGATCAGGAACACACAGGAATAATCCGGCACGGTGCGAAGTTGCTGTACGCGTTTTCGGAAGCAACCGTACCGAAGATTAATATAATAGTAAGAAAGGCATACGGCGGAGCGTATATAGCGATGAACAGCAAGCACCTTGGAGCGGATATCGTTTTTGCGTGGCCTTCTGCAGAAATTGCGGTAATGGGTCCGGAAGGAGCCGCAAATATCATATTCAGGAAGGATATAGCCAATTCTGAGGATCCGATTGCGTTCCGTGAAGAAAAAATTCGCGAATACAGGGAAAAGTTCTCAAACCCGTATGTGGCTGCTTCAAGAGGGTATGTCGATGACGTTATAGAGCCGTCGACGACAAGAATTCGTGTTGCGGGCGCGCTTGAGATGCTGACAAGCAAGAGGGAAACAAGGCCATCGAAAAAGCATGGAAACATCCCACTGTAATGATGGTTTAATATTATAATCGGAACAACCGACATAATGAAAAATACTGGAGGTATAATCAATATGAGAAAGTTTGTAATAAACGTAAATGGAAACAGGTATGAAGTAGAGGTTGAAGAGGTTACCGGTTCCGGTAATGTGATTCAGCCCGCCGCGGCACCGGTGCAAACGGCTCCTGCCGAGCCTGTCGTGCAGCCTGCGCAGAAAGCCGCAGTTCCCGAAGCTCCGAAACCGGCAGTAAATGCGTCGGCTCCGGAAGGTGCAGTGAAAATAACAGCCCCGATGCCGGGTACGATACTTGATATTTTGGTGAATACCGGTGATCAGGTGAAAAAAGGAGATATACTGTTAATACTTGAAGCCATGAAGATGGAAAACGAAATTGTATCCCCGCAGGATGGAGTTATCGCTTCGGTGAACACGTCGAAGGGAGCATCCGTTAACAGCGGAGATCTGCTTGTTTCTATTAACGGATAAAAATCTGCTGTAAAGGAGGCTGTAATAATGGGAGTAAGAATAACAGATACTACCCTTAGGGATGCTCATCAATCATTACTTGCCACAAGAATGAAAATTGAGCATATGCTGCCTGTTATTGAAAAAATTGATAAGGTCGGGTATCATTCGCTGGAATGCTGGGGCGGCGCAACATTTGATTCATGCCTCAGATTCCTCAATGAAGATCCTTGGGAAAGGCTTCGAAAAATCAGGGCTGCTGCAAAAAATACCAAGCTGCAGATGCTGCTGAGGGGCCAGAATCTTTTAGGATATAAGCATTACGCCGATGATGTGGTCGAATATTTTGTTCAAAAAGCCGTTGCGAATGGAATTGATATAATAAGGATTTTTGACGCTCTGAATGATACAAGGAATCTTGAAGTAGCGATGAAAGCCGCAAAAAAAGAAGGAGGCCACGCACAGGGGGCGTTTTGCTATACAATAAGCCCGTTTCATAGTTTGGAGCAGTTTGTCAAGATTGCAAAGGAAATGGTGGATGCGGGTGCCGATTCGATATGCATAAAGGACATGGCTGGACTGTTAACGCCGTATAATGCATATGATCTTGTAAAGGCATTAAAGGAAAACGTAAAGGTGCCGATACAGCTTCATACGCACTATACGAGCGGGGTTGCGTCAATGACTTACCTTAAGGCAATTGAAGCCGGATGCGATATTGTCGACTGCGCGATTTCACCGCTTGCTATGGGAACTTCGCAGCCGCCTGTCGAGCCGTTGGTGGCTACTCTCCAAGGAACGCCGTATGATACCGGGTACGATTTAAGTTTGTTATCGGAGATTGCGGATTATTTCCGCCCGTTGCGTGAAGAATTCCTTTCTTCCGGGCTTTTAAACCCGAAGGTGTTGGGAGTGGACATAAACACACTGCTGTACCAGGTTCCGGGAGGAATGCTGTCAAATCTTGTCTCCCAGCTTAAGCAAGCGGGTAAGGAAGATAAGTTCATGGAAGTTCTCAATGAAGTGCCGAAGGTAAGGGAAGAACTTGGTTATCCGCCGCTCGTTACACCAACGAGCCAGATTGTAGGAACCCAGGCCGTTATGAACGTAATTGCGGGCGAAAGATACAAAATGGTGCCGAAAGAAACAAAGGCCCTTGTAAAGGGTGAATACGGGAAAACACCGGCGCCTATAAAAGATGAAATCGTGAAAAAGACGATAGGCGATGAAGAACGCATAACATGCCGCCCGGCTGATTTAATCAGGCCCGAGCTTGACAATATAAGAAATGAAATGAAAGAATATCTCGAACAGGATGAGGATGTGCTTTCATATGCGCTTTTCCCACAGGTTGCGCAAAAGTTTTTTGAGTTCAGGAAGGCGCAGAAATACAAAATTGACCCCGATATGGTCAATTATGAAGATATGGTGCATCCGGTATAGTGAAGGGAGTTAAGAGGCGAAGTTACGCTTCTTTTTTCCGCTTTGCCCGGCATTCCTTTCCCGGGATAGGCGGGTTGACTTAATCCGGAACGGAAGGGGAAATGATATGATAGGTTTTGATTACACAAAAACCAAAGGTTTTGTGAGTAGACATGAGATTGAATATTTTCTGCCCTATGTTGAAAAAGCGCATGAGTTTTTGCACGAAAAGTCCGGTCCGGGAAACAGCTTCACCGATTGGGTCAGACTGCCCGTTGATTATGACAGGGAAGAATTTTCCCGAATAAAAGACGCTGCGGAAAGGATAAGAAACAATTCCGATGTTTTTATAGTTATCGGAATAGGCGGTTCATATCTTGGCGCAAGGGCCGCGATTGAGGCTTTAAACCATACTTTTTACAACCAGCTTCCGGGAATAAAAAGGAACGGACCGCAAATTTATTTTGCGGGGAACAATATCAGCTCCGATTATATCGCCGATCTTCTTGAAGTTATAGATGGAAAGGATATCTCCGTCAATGTTATATCAAAATCCGGCACGACAACCGAACCTGCGATTGCTTTCAGAATATTCAGGGAGTATATGGAAAAAAAATACGGCGCAGCTGAAGCAAGAAAACGCATTATTGTGACAACCGACAGGAATAAGGGAGCGTTAAGGGCTGTCGCCGCTTCCGAAGGTTATGAGACTTTTACTATTCCGGACGGGATTGGCGGCCGTTTTTCCGTGCTGACAGCGGTCGGCCTGCTTCCCATTGCCGTGTCCGGGATCAGTATTGATCAAATAATGGAAGGCGCCGCACAGGGTTATCATTTATATAGCAAACCGCTGCATGAGAACCCTTCATATCAATATGCCGCGGTTAGAAACGCATTGTACAGGAAGATGAAGACAATTGAAATCATGGTGAATTTCGAACCGTGCCTGCATTATTTCACCGAGTGGTGGAAACAGCTTTTCGGCGAAAGTGAAGGTAAGGACGGCAAAGGCATTTTCCCTGCCGGTGTTGATTTCACTACCGATCTGCATTCGATGGGACAATATATCCAGGATGGTATCCGGAATATATTTGAAACTGTGCTGAACATTAACTCTGTCCGCAGGAATATAGCGGTTAACGAAGATAAGGAAAACGACGACGGACTGAATTATCTTGCCGGCAAAAACTTAAGCGAAGTAAACAAAAAAGCAATGGAAGGCACAATTATGGCTCATGTTGACGGGAATGTCCCCGTTACGGTGATAAATATCCCCGAAATGACGGCTTACTATTTCGGCCAGCTTGTATATTTCTTTGAAAAAGCATGCGGAATAAGCGGGTACATCCTCGGGGTAAACCCCTTTGACCAGCCCGGTGTTGAAGCGTATAAAAAGAACATGTTTACCCTTCTCGGCAAACCCGGGTATGAAAAAAACAGGGATTAAAGCGAAGAAGATTAAAACAATTATTAAACTCTCGTGAAAAACGGGAGTTTTTATGTTTGAACGGATAAAAATACTATTTATACAAAAAAACAGGCAATTTATCCAGGCAATATTGATTATTTTTCTTGTATGTGATTATAATACGGATATGCACATATTTAATCAAAACATGCTTTTCAAAAATATTTCTCAGATTTCACGCAGATAAACGCAGCAGCATGAATGAAGCAGGTAATTACATAATCCGGCATGGGGGTGTCAATAATGGAGTTAATGGAGCAACTGACGGGAGGAGGAATGCATACGGAACAGATTGCGGAAACCGCGGGAAAAAAAGATTTTGAAAACGGTAACAAAAATAAGGAAGACATGATTAACCCAGAGCTGGTGCAAGCGTTGGGATATGATTGGATTTCGGCGCTTTCCCACGAATTCAGGACACCCTTGAATGTAATTCTGTCGACGATACAAATGGTTCAACTGAGCTCAAACTGTTCAAAGGAAGGCGAATACCGTCAGATTAAGGACAAATACCTTAACATAATGAAGCAGAATTGCCTTAGACTTTTGAAAATGGTTAACAATATAATTGACATTAACCGGATAAACTCGGATTTTTTTCAAATAGACCCGTGCAATGAAGATATTGTCAGGATTGTTAAAAATATAACTTTGTCGGTTAAGGAATATGCAAGCGCGAAAAACATTGACATTTCATTCAGTTCAAACTGCAAGAAGCATATAATGGCCTGCGATACATTTCAGCTCGAACGCATTCTTTTAAATCTATTGTCAAATGCGATTAAATTTACGCCGTATGGCGGAACTATCAGCGTTATTCTGACGGTAATGCCCGACAAGGTTTACGTTTCGGTTTCGGATTCCGGTCAGGGTATCCCTGAAAAATATCGCGATTTGATATTTGAGCGTTTCAGCCAGACCGACGGGAAAAGCTTTCTTGAAAAACGTGGAAGCGGAATGGGCCTTTTTCTTGTGAAAAAGCTGCTTGAGAGGATGAACGGGGAAATATGGGTATCAAGCAGTGAAGGCAAGGGAAGCACGTTTACATTCTTTCTCCGGAATTACAAGCTCCCTGACGGAGTTAATGAAAAAACCGCAAAAAAATATGATAATTGCCGTGTGGAATGTCTTCAGATTGAGTTTTCGGATATATATGTCTAGACGGGAAAATATTATGAGTAAATTGCGAAGTTCTGAAATAAGCGATAATACTTAATAACAAGGATGCAGAAAAATAACTTTAACCCAAAAACGAGAGATGA
>LFRV01000123.1 GCA_001512485.1 Clostridiales bacterium DTU069
GGATAAGTTTCGCTGCTTAAGTTTATGGTTTCGTTCGGATTATTCGTATTCCATCTGTTTGCCGCGTCATTCATAAATTCGGTATGCTGTTCAACGTATGTCCAGAAAGTTAACGCGGTTGCTTCGGCAGGTTTATTATCGGCCGGAGCGCTTGTGTCACCCGTACTGCCGGTGCTGCATGCCGCGAGCGGTACGACCAGCATCATTACGCATAACACTAATGTCAGATACTTTTTCATTTAGTTTCTCCCTCCTATGGACAGTAATTAGTTATTTATGTTTCGGCGCCTAAACATAATAACCCTATATAAAATTATATAAACCCGTATTTTTTGAAACAATTAACGATTTTTACATATGACTGCACCTTTTTTACCAGATGTCCCTTTTCCGCTTAATTACTGTCTTTCTTTTTGTGTTCGAGGGGCGTAATCCCAAAGTATTTTTTGTATAATTTAAAGAAGTAGTTATAGTTCTGAATACCGACTTTATAAGAGATTTCCTTTAATGAATATTTCCCCTCATCAATTAATGAAGCGGCTTTATCCATCCGTATTTTGTTTAGATATTCAATTATGTTTTGCCCGGTATCATTCTTGAACAACCTCGATAAATATGAACTGTTGACGTTAATTGCCTCGGCTATATCGCTTAACGAAATGTTCCGGCAGTAGTTTTCTTCGATATAGTATATTGCTTTACGCGTGTGTTCGTTGTATTGCCTGCAAGTTTGAATGCGCTGCATGCACTCGTATAGTTCGCAGTATCTTTTTGCGAACCAATCTTTAAGTTCCGGGATATTCATGGATTTGATTGCTTTTTGGTAGTTCAGATCGTTCTGCTTAAAAGCTTTATCGAGGGATAAATCATTTGCCCGGGTTTCCCTGATAAGTATATTAATTAATTCCGCAAGCACCAGTTGAATATCTTCACTGCTGCAATTACTGAATTTATCGAATATCCTGTTTATGACTGCGTCAGGAGTAAAATTGCCTATCCCTCTTAATGAATCCAAAAGAGCCTTTTCATCGGAAATATCTAAAGTTATAATTTTGTCTGCTTCAGGCTTATCGCTTACTTCCGCTATAAAGTTGGATTTTCCCCGGAACCGGTTTTCCACCAAAGCCTTTACGGCTTGCTCGTAATAATAGGAGATCTCCATGATATCCGTACAGATATCGCTTACTCCGAAAGAAACCGGTTCATTGAGAAACCTCATCACATTATTGTTCATTTGGGACAATATCTGGTGATAATTCTCTTTGAACAGGCTAAGGTTGTTTTTAATTGCGGGGATTAGCACAAGGATCCTGTTGCGCCCGATGATTGTTACGACAATCCCGTAATCGGAACTTACGGATTCTTTCATAATGCTGCTGACTGAATAAAGAAATTTATAATAATCGCTTTCATTCAGATCTTTTATTAACTCATTATTATCAGGTTCCGCTACCGCGACGATTAAGCCTTGAAGCAAATCTTCCATCTGCAACCGTTTTAAACGCAATTCAACCTCATTCCTGCTGCCGGCGCAGCCGGAAATCAGCAGAAGCAAGAACTCCTGGATCAGGGTATCTGTGCCGGTAATGGCTTTATCAGGCCTATCTTTCGTTTTTGGAGCAAGTCTTTTTACCGCCGAATCTAAAACATCGAGCAGCTTCTCTATACTTAACTGGTTTTTAAGCAGGTAATCTTCCGCGCCGTTTTTTAAACTGCTGCGAACATAGTGAAAATCGTTATACCCGCTTAATGCAATGATGCTCGTATTGTTTTTGAATCTTTTAACGTAATCAATCAATTCGACTCCATTAATTATAGGCATGCTGATATCGGTAATAACTATATCAGGTTCAAAAGCTTCTATTTTTTCTATTGCCTCCTTGCCGTTCCGGGCTTCGTCGATAATGGTGTAACCAGCTTTTTCCCAATCAAGTAAGCTTTTCATTCTGGTTCTGAAAACCGTATCATCGTCAACGATCAGGATTGAATACAATTTATGCTCCCCCTTTATTAGCCGTTATGAATGGCAGGCAGATGTTAACCGTTGTAAATACACCCTTTACACTGTTTATTTCAAGACCGTACTTAGGACCGTACAGCAGCTTAATCCGATCCTGCGTATTTGCTATTCCGATTCCATGGAGCCTGAAATTCCGGTTGTGGTCATCGGATTGCAGTAATAAGTCTATTTGTTCCTGGGACATACCAATCCCATTGTCGGTTATGGAGAAGTATAGCCTGTCATCCTGCTTAAAGCCTTTAATTACAATGAGTCCTTTTTTCCATGAAGGCTCAATGCCGTGAATGAGGGCGTTTTCCAGTATCGGCTGCAGCAGAAACCTGGGAACAAGACATGAAAGAACCGAAGAATCTATATTGAACTCAACGGAAAAACGGCCGAATAAACGATATTCCTGCATTGTAATATAACTTTTCAGTAACGATAATTCTTCTTCAACGGTAATATGGCTGTTGTCATTCTTCATGCAGCCGTTCAGCAGATTCACTATGGAATCAACCAGTTTTACAATATTATCTTCTTTCTTAATGGATGCGATATAGGATACCGTATTTAAGACATTTGACAGGAAATGAGGATTTACCTGGGCCTGAAGCGCCCTGATTTCAAGCTCCTTTTTCTGTCTTTCCTGGTTTTTTATATCCTGTATCAATCTCTTAATCTCGGTTGTCATTTCATTGAAGCTGTTATTTAATTCACTGAATTCATCGTTGTGCTTATCATCTATCGAAATGTCAAGCTCCCCGTTTTTAAAACTGTTGATTCCATGAACAAGCTGTCTTATAGGGGTAACAATACTTTTTGACATTATGTAGTTCAGGAATATAGCAAATAAAAGAAAGCAGATTCCAATAAAGAAAATGTTATAAAGCAGATTTATCGATTCCGAGTAAAGGTAATCAAACCTGATAAGCGCGACAATGTACCAGTCGGCCTGTGGGATCTTCGTAAATGTGGCAAGATATGAATCATTGCCCAATTTGCATTTAAAACTTTTATCATTCGTTGCGTTATTAATCTCATTCAGAATGTCCGGCTCATGGTACGGTTGGGCAACATCGGCATAATCCCCGGCGCTGGAAACAACTATGTTGTCTGAATTCAGAACGAATATTTGGGAGCCGTAGCCAATATCAATGTCGCTGAAAACACTGGAGATTATCGGCTCATCAACGCGCATTAAAATGTAACCTATCTGATTTCCTGTCTCCAGGGATTTTACCGCTCTGATAAGTATAATGCTTTCCCGATCCCCGAATACTTTCTTTGCCAGTCCCTGTTCATAATCTGAATTTACCGGCATCCAAAGAGACAATCCGTCCAAATCCCTGACGCGTTCAACGAGAAGTTCAAGGTTCTCTGTTTTCGGCATGAACCAGAAGTTGTTCTCGCCATATGCGTTAATTCTGTTAAGATCGGTAGTGTAAATAATGATCTCGGCAACATTATTGCTGAATATGTATTTTTTGTTTATGTAATCGGAAAGCTCATCCTCAATTTTATTCAGTTCATAATTGCTTAAATTGTCGTAATTTGTTAATGTCTTCTGAACCAAATCATGATATGCTATTTCAGTCGCGTCGTTAATTATAACCTGCAGTTTGGAACCCAGATTGATACCAATCTGATCAATTGTTTCAGATACGGAATGCCTCATTTTATTATATATTGCATTGCTTCCCTGCATATAAGAAAAATAGCCTACCGCCAGAACAGGCAATACTGTTATCAGTACAAACCCGATTTTAAGCCTTGTGGATACATTCCTTATCCGCAATAGTGAACACAATGAACTTATGATATCATTAAAGATGTTTTTGAGTCTGTTTTTTTTCATTGATACCACCCTCATCTTCGCTCAAGCTGTGCCAAAAATTTTAAATTTATTCCAACTTAAAAACTTTTATCAGATGTAACAACTGTTTTTCTATATAAAAATTTGAAGTGCTTTACTGAAGGCTCAATGGCCTGAAGTTAAGCGCTCCTTCACCGAAATGAAAATTTTTTATATACATATTCTTTTGTTAACTCAAGAAAACAGGGAGTTTGTCTTTGCTTTCTAAAATATATCACTATATTACAAGCAAGTCAACGCCGGAAGGGTGAATGGCATATATTTCAATAGTTCGATAGTCCTCTTATTTAGTAAAAAGTTCTAATTGACACTAACAATGGAAATATGATATTTTTTGAACGCATGCAATAAATTACAGCTCTCCCAGGCATTTATCCACTGCATCGTTTAACATCTTTTTACATAGCCGGAAAGATTCCACGCAGTGTCTTTACCGGCAGCATAAATGCCGTAAATGATTTTGCTGCTAAATCAGGCATACCGGAGGTATGTTATGAGGTTTACCGTTTTTCGAACTAAAAACAACGCGGCACGCGCTTTCTTTACAGTATTTAGCATATACATCCTTTTCGGCCTGCTTGCCTTCCAGTCCTGCTATTCATCGATGCCCGGTGCAAGTGCTTCGGGTAACAGTATTTTGTATCATGAGGATTTTGAGGATGGGGATATAACCAAATCCGATCCCGGTATAGAAAACGGAATGACGTGGACTACTCACGGTGTTATTGAAATTGGAACATCGAAAAGCTATGACAGCAGCATGGTTAAAATGAATACCGGAGCGTATATCCTGTCTGGTTCGGCTATCACAGCATATATCGATGGTGTTGAATGTTCCCGCATAGAATGCACGGGAAAGATAAGACGCGATGCGAGCCGGGATATAGTAATCGGCCGAAATCCCTGGGGAGACAGTTTTGAGGGATTGCTCGATGAGATCAGGATATATGACCGCGCGCTGAGCGAGGGTGAAATCAAGCAGCTTATCGAAACCAAATGATCTGAACCGGGAAATTTCCAATATACACAGGCTGCAGCAGACTAATGTAGTTCAACAATTACAAGCTCGGGCGGATTAAATATTCTTGGAATTCTTGTTGAGTTTTTTGAAAGGCCGCGGCTTACAATATGAGCTGTGTTTCCATGCTCGTACTTCCCGCCTGCGTATTTCGGGAAAAACCCCTGGTTAGGTGCGTAAAGCCCGTTCAGGATAAAGGGTATCCGCCACTGCCCTCCGTGTGAATGCCCGGATAAAACCAGATCAAAGCTGTAATTCAGGTATAGGTCTATATGTTCAGGGCGGTGTGCGAGCAATATGGAGTATAATGATAAATCCCTGCCGGCCATTGTATTTTCAAGCTGCGCTGCATATTCCTCCTCGCCGATTTCAAAATCATCAATGCCGCAGATGTTGATTTTCTGACCGTTTATTTCGATTACCCGATATTTTCCGTCAAGAACATCTATACCGTAACTTGTTATTGTCTGCTTGATAAATTCTATTTCGGAACTCCAGTATTCATGATTTCCCGAAACATAATAACACGGGTATGACTTTGAAAGCACTTCAAGCGTTATCATCCAGTTTTCATGGGGCAGTCTGTCATCCGCGATATCGCCTCCGAACAATACGATATCCGGCTCTTGTGTTTTTATACAATCCAATAGCTCCTTTTGGCCTTCACCATAATAACAACTGTGAAGATCGGTTATAAACGCCAGTTTGATAACGGAATTTATTTTATCGCTATAGATTTTATACCGCTTCACTTTCAAATCCGTACGAAACGCAAATATAAACGTAATGACAACAAGAATTAATATCGCAAATATTACTGTTTTTTTCCGCATTTAGACTGTTCTCCCGTAGCAAATCCGGTATTATATATGTCTGTTTATTTATAGTTATAGTTCCAAAGGTTATTTTACCATATTGCCGTATCCAGTTTTTAACATTATTTTTTATCTGAATTGAATATGTTAATACGTTTAACTTTTTTTTGGTAAGTTTAATTAACACTAATTATTGAAATATGATGCCAAAAGCTATCAAGGCAGCATTATGCGTTTTTTTCTCGTAAAATTTATTATACTTGACATGGTTTACACAGAAATGCATAATGAAATGGATATACAGGGAAAGAATGAGTTTTACTATGGCTTTGGATAAACATGATCTGACACAGGGAGGAATACTGAAAAAGCTTCTGCAGGTAGCGGTACCCATTATGGGTACAACGTTCATGCAGATGACGTATAACCTTACCGATATGTTCTGGCTTGGCCGTACGCAGCAGGCTGTTGTAGCCGTGGCGGCCAGCGGGTTGGCGGGCATGTACATGTGGCTCGGAATGGCGCCTTTGATGATCGGGCGCATGGGCTCGGAGATTGGTACATCACAGAACCTGGGCAGGAGAGATATCGCGTCTGCGCTGGGTTACGCGCAAGATTCCACTCGGATAGCTTTGCTTCTCGGAATTGTTTACGGGTTTGTACTGATTGTATTTGCAGAGCCGCTGGTCTCGCTGTTTCAGGTGAGCGAACAGAATATGTTTGACAATACCTGTGCGTATCTTAGAATTGTAAGTTTGGGCGTTCCTTTTACTTATGTTTCCGCTGCAATCACCGGTGCGTTCAACGGCGCGGGCAACTCACGCATTAGCTTCCGGGCGAACGCCGTAGGGCTTATCGTAAATATGATACTCGATCCGCTGATGATCCTCGTATGGGGGTTGAACGTTAAGGGTGCGGCTATCGCGACGGTCATTGCCCAGGTTACGGTGTGTACGCTGTTTGTATTGTTTATAAAACGTCATCCGCACAGGCCTTTTGAGCATTTTCGAATTTACGGACGTATAGACATTGCCAGAGCGCGGCAGATCATAAGCTGGAGTCTGCCGATAGCAGCCGAAAGCGGTGCTTTTACAATACTTGCAATGGTAGTTACCGGCATGGTATCCGCATGGTATGGAGAAACCGCCGTAGCGGTGCAGCGCGTAGGCAGCCAGATAGAATCGTTATCATGGCTGATTGGCGGCGGGTTTGCTTCAGCCGTAACTGCTTTTGCCGGACAGAATTACGGCGCGCGCAAATGGGAACGCATCAGGAAAGGCTATCATATATCTCTTGCTTCCTTGCTAGCCTGGGAAGGGCTTGTGACTTTATTACTGATATTTGGCGGGCGGTTTCTTTTCTCGCTTTTCCTTCGGGAATCTCCCGAAATTCTGGACATGGGGGCTACATACCTGCGCATCCTTGCCGCGTGCCAGCTTTTTATGGCGCTTGAGGGCGCATGCGCAGGCACTTTCAGGGGTATGGGCCGGACTTTGCCGCCAAGCGTGTGCAGCATTGCATCGAATGTCATGCGCCCGTTATTATGCTGGCTGTTTGCCCAGTGGCTGGGATTAAACGGTTTGTGGCTGGGCGTCACGGTTTCGGCGATACTTCGCGGTTTAGCGATGTTTATCTGGTTTACGCTCTATATGCGCAAATTACCCCGGTTGGATGAACCCGTAGCTGCAGCAAATGTTTAATTGGTTTATATAAAACCTGTTTTCACTTGATCGATTCGGCCGTTCTTTTCCGGCAGGCCGGCATGTCAAACCCAATCACCAAATATGGTGAAATGACTTCAATGATAATTTATTTATAAGATTTCGATATTTCTTTATAAGATTTCATATTCTAATTAACATTAATATCCCTTAATATCCATAGTAGGCTGTTAGCAAACATATCCATAAGCCATGCGTATTAATTCAGTCAAAGTATTCTTTTTTTCAACGCAGATACAGGAGGGTAAATGTGTTTCGGATTAAACAAAACCCATTATTGGCAAAAAAATTAGGTTTTAATCGAATTGTTTTACTTTTGGTCCTCATAGCGATGTATTGCTTTTTCGCTATATTCGCCAAAAATTTCGTAAGCTATAACAGATTATTAAGCGCAATGAATTATGCGTATTTTCTCGGTTTTTTGTCGTTGGGAGTTACGTTTGTCATTGCTACCGGCGGCATTGATTTTTCCATTGGACCTGTTATGTTCTGTGCGGCTATTATGTCCGGTTATCTTTTGACGCATTATCATTGGCCGCTGTGGTTGTGCTTAATCACAAGCATTCTGATCGGGGCGATGTACGGTACGTTAAATGGATATCTTGTAGCATATAAGAGCGTTCCTTCATTCATTACGTCGATGGCCATAATGCAAATGAGCAAAGGTGTAGCATCCGTGTTTACAAAAGCCCAGTCGGTAAGTTGGCCGCAGTTGGCGCAGGAAAATGGCTGGTACAGGAATCTAATAAAAACGAAAGTCGGAAATGTTTATATTCCGGTTGGAATGATAATCCTGGTTGTCGTCGCCATTATCTGCGCCATTATTTTGAACAAGACAAAAATCGGAAGGTATCTTCTCGCTTTGGGCAGCAATAAGGAAGCAGTGTGGCTGTCAGGTGTAAACGTTAAGAAATGGGAAATGTTAGCCTATATAATTTGCGGTACATTGGCTGGAATCGCGGCAATATTTTTTGTCGCAGCATATACGACCGTCCAGCCTGGTTATGGCGACCAATATAATAACGAAGCGATTGCCGGCTGCGTTATGGGAGGAACCTCTATGGGCGGAGGTCTTGCGTCAATCAGCGGTACGTTCATTGGTGTAATGATCATATCGATTCTGCAGGAAGGGGTCCTCGCAATCGGTCTTAACAAGAATTACCAGCTGGTGATTACAGGCATCATAGTAATCGTCGCAGTGTACATAGACGTAATATCCAGAAAGAGGAAATATTAATCATTCTTTTGCCAGCACATTGATCAGTAAAGGGGTAAATGGTGGAATATGGGCGATATTATATTAACAATGAAAGGCATTAATAAGTCATTTCCGGGTGTCCGCGCGCTCAACAATGTCGATTTTGAACTGTATAAGGGAGAAGTACATGCGTTAATGGGAGAAAACGGTGCCGGAAAATCCACATTGATGAAGGTACTGACCGGAATATATAAAAAAGACAGCGGCACTATCACTTATGACGGCAAGGTTGTTGAGTTTGCGAATCCCCGTGAAGCCCAGCAGGCCGGTATAGTAATTGTTCATCAGGAATTGAATATGCTTGGGCATTTGACAGTCGCTCAGAATATTTTTATCGGCCGTGAGTTTATGAAGGGCATAAAGATTGATGATGACAGGATGAATGTTGAAGCTGCCAAGCTGTTTAATCGCCTGAACATCAATATTGATCCGACGGAGAAAATGAGCAACCTTACCGTCGGTAAGCAGCAGATGTGTGAAATAGCGAAAGCAATATCACATGATGCAAAGATCATAGTATTTGATGAACCTACGGCAGCGCTGACAGAATCAGAGGTTAACGAACTATTTGAAATTATAAGGGATCTGAAGAAAAAAGACATTGGAATTGTCTATATTACGCACAGAATGGATGAGATTAAGCTTATTACGGATCGTGTAAGCGTGATGCGTGACGGTGCGTATGTTGGGACTTTAATATCAAAGGATTCAACTAAAAACGATATCATAAGCATGATGGTCGGACGCGTTATCTATGAAGAACCCAAAACCGAGAGCAAGGTTCCGAAAGATGCGCCGGTAGTGCTGAAGGTTGAAAATCTCAATGCGGGAAAATCTGTTAAGGATGTCAGTTTTGAATTATATAAAGGTGAAATACTTGGGTTTTCAGGGCTGATGGGCGCAGGCAGAACAGAGACCGCAAAAGCGATTATCGGAGCGGATCCGAAAGAGAGCGGGGATATTTATATCAATGGAAAGAAAGTTGAAATAAAAAGCCCTGAAGACGCGGTTAAATACGGTATCGGATACCTTTCGGAAGACAGAAAACGTTATGGCTTAATGCTGCAGCGTAATGTTGCTGAAAACTCGACGATAGCTAATCTTGAAAATTTCCTAAACGGTATTTTTATTGATACAAAGAAAGAAAACAAGGAAACAGAAAAATATGTCGAATCCCTCGCGATTAAAACCCCGGGCATTGACCAATTAATTGTCAATCTTTCCGGCGGAAACCAGCAAAAAGTTATTTTAACAAAATGGCTTGTGAGAAACTGTGACATTCTGATTTTTGACGAACCGACCAGGGGAATTGATGTTGGTGCCAAAAGCGATATTTATAAATTGATGAATGAACTTGTAAAAGCAGGAAAATCAATAATCATGATATCATCGGAACTGCCTGAGATTCTCAGAATGAGTGACCGGATCATTGTTATGTGCGAAGGACGAAAGAGCGGTGAACTCAGGATTGAAGAGGCATCCCAGGAGAAGATCATGCATCTGGCAACTATGGGGAATTAGGAGGAGGAATGTATGTCGAGACAAATTCAGAACACGCCGGTCTCATCAAATAAATCAATTATTAGGCGGCTTGGAGGACAGAATTTAGTAGTGTTTTTAATTGTCGCCGCGCTGTTCGCTTTTTTCTGTATCGTAAGCCCGAATTTTAGAAGATATTCAACAATATTAAGCATTTTGGATTATTCCTATTATATAACATTGATTGCGATTGGAGTTACATTCCCGTTGATTACCGGAGGGGTGGATCTTTCGATTGGCACCGGCCTGATTTGTTACTCATTAATCGGTGGTTACCTGGTTGTATACCAGGGATGGCCGGTATGGGCAGGGATGATAGTTTGTGTATTATGCGGCGCGTTAATAGGCTTACTGAACGGTTTTCTCGTTGGAACAATGAACCTGCCGCCTTTTCTCGCAACATTATGCACAATGATGATGACCAGGGGGCTTGGCTCGATATGCAGTACGGGTCTTGGAATACCGTGGCCTACGGCGGGTACTGAAGGAGGATGGTTCAGAACCATTTTCAAACTGAATATCGGGGATTTGAAACTGCCGTTAGGATTCTTGTGGATTTTGCTGCTGGTAGCGTTAATGTCGTTTATTTTGAATCATACAAAGATCGGAAGATATATTATTGCAATTGGTTCTAATAAAGAAGCGACGAGATTATCAGGAATCAATACGAAATACGTCTATATTTCCGCCTATGTTATATCCGGTATTTTTGCCGGGCTTGCGGCTATTGCTTATTCCGCGATATTTGCAAGTGTATATCCGGGCACAGGCGCAGGATTTGAACTTGAAGGAATCGGCGGCGCAATTATCGGCGGCGTTTCAATGACGGGCGGCGTTGGCAGTGTAACAGGCACTCTTATAGGAGTATTTGTAATATGCATCCTGAAAACAGGGCTTCCATTCATTGGTTTGCAGGCAAACTGGCAGCAAATTATCACGGGCATAGTGCTGATTGCAGCGGTATTAATCGACTTGAGCAGAAATGTTAAAAAAGGAAAGTAAACCGGTAACTGCTGCTTTTAAAGCAGTAATTATAAAATTATTTTATAAGGAGGATGGAGAATGAGCAAAAAACTATTAGCAGTCATTTTTTGTATCGTACTAATTTCTTCATTGCTGGCTGGCTGCGGAGGCCCTGCAAGCGGACCGGCAGCACCGGATACCTCGAAACCGGCAGATACATCATCCGGAACTGGAGCGGATGCCGAAGAGCCACTGAATTTTGTACTCATTGTTAAGAGCTATCAGTCGACTTATTGGCTCGCCGCTGTTAAAGGAGCGGAAGAGCAGGCGAAGGCAAGGGGCGTTAATTGTACGTTTAACGGCCCGAACTCCGAATCTGACATTGCTGATCAGGTTCAGATGTTCAACGATGCTATAAACAGCAAGCCCGACGGAATCGGTATAGCGGCCTGTGATGTTTCCGCAGTGCTTGATTCCCTTCAGGCGGCCAAAGAAGCGGGAATTCCTATTATCTGCTTCGACTCCGGTATACCGGATGCACCGCCCGGAACCGTTCTCGCTACGGCTTCCACTGATAACTATAAGGCAGGCGTAACAGCGGCTCAAGGTATGTGGAAAGCTATCGAGGGAAGGGTAACAGGAGCAAGCGGTAAAATAAGAATCGGTGTCGTCAATCAGGACGCTACATCCGAATCTATTACAAATCGCGGTCTCGGCTTTATCGACGAAATGACTTCACTTTGCAAAGGCGCTGGAAAATCCGTGGCGGTTGTAGGAAATGACTACTATGTGAACAAAGCCAAAGAAAAAGGTGACGAAGCCTCTGCAGACGTGATTATCGAAGTTCGCGTTCCTTCCCAGACAACAACGGAACTCTGCGCAACCGAAGCAAGTGCGATTTTGAATCAATCCGATACTATCGGCATTTTCGGTTCAAACCAGGTTGCTGCTGAAGGTGTCCTCACCGCGAACCAGAATCTCGGTGTATTGGGAAGCACAGACGATAAAATTATCGCTGTTGGTTTCGATGCCGGTTCGATTATTAAAGCAGCCGTTAAAGACGGCACTATGTATGGTGCTGTTACACAGTCTCCTCTGAAAATGGGACAGGTTACCATAGATCTGCTTATTTCGGCGGCTAAGGGCGAGCCTGTATCCGATGTCGACACGGGAGGAGCTTGGTATAATAAGGACAATATGGACGATCCGAGTATTGCTCCAAACCTTTACGACTAATGATTTAAAGAGCGAAAGAGCCGGAATAGTCAACCTGTTTCGGCTCTTCAGCTATTGTGAATTAAGTCATTTTACAGGAGTAGGATATATCATGCTTAAAGGCATAAAAAAGAAAGGAATAAAGGCCAAAAATACCGGATCGAAAACATTTATCAAAGCTTTAAAAAGAAATGACAAAGCATTCGCCAGTAAATTTGGGAAATTGCTATTCAATAGCATTGCGAAAAAAATGGCGTTTGTTTTTTCTATTTCTATTATAACTCTTGGTTTTTTAATTGTATTTATCCTGCAAAAATCCATTCATTTCAGCAATGAATACAATAGACTGGTCGATAACGTTTTTTACATTAATGAAGTCAGGGTCAATATTATTTATCAGCCGAATAAGATCCTGAATTCTTGTTTAGTGGGGGATGACATCGAAACAGGCTCGCACCTGAAAAATGCGAAAGAGTTCTTAACTTTTCTTGATGAACTGAAAGCCGAAATAGAAAAAGATCAGAAGTATTACGGAAACCTGGGAGCGATAAGCTCTGTCAGGACTCCGACCGAGACATATATGGCTTATATGCAGGAGATATACGACAGAAGCGTTGACGGCAAATTTCCGCCTGTTGATCCTGAAATCCAGAAAATAGTCAGGGATATGGGCGTTGAAGGCGGGAAAATATCAAACGGCCTTTCCGGTCTTCTTACGCTGGAATTGGAAAGAAGCAGGGATCTGAAGCAGGAAGTCGAGAAAAATTTCAATATGATGATAATAATATGTGCGGTAATGTTCGTATTTGCCATTACTGTCAGTATAATTCTGTTTATATTGTTTATAAGGCGTATAACTACTTCCTTCAGAGAATTGAAAACCGAGCTGTTATATGTGTCCGAGGGCGATTTATCGCGTGAACAGGTAAATATAAGGTCAAATGATGAAGTTGAAGAACTCGCATATAATTTTAATACTATGAGTGATAACCTGAGAAAAGTAATTGCAAATGTAAAAAAAGCAGCCATAGAAATAAAGGATGTGGTTGCGGTTGTAACAAAAAGCACTTACGAGAATGAAAAGGGAAGCGAAAATATTTCGCAAGCGATTGAAAATATGACTCACAGCATAGATGGCCAGAGGGCTGAAACAAATAATGCAATATCTATAATGAAAGAAATAAAGAATATTTCGCAGGATGTTAATATAAAAGTAAACGATATATCATTAAGCGCGGCTAATGCATTGGAAAAGACCAAAATCGGAAATGTCAAGCTTTCCGAATATATAGTTCATCTGAAAGATGTCAATGTAACCATGGAAGAAGCCGTTAAAGTTTTAGAGGTGCTTGTTACGCAGGCACGTGAAATGAATAATATCCTGGACCTAATCAGAGGCATTTCGGAACAAACAAATCTGCTGTCACTGAATGCTTCCATTGAAGCGGCGCGTGCTGGCAGTGCCGGAAGAGGGTTTTCGGTGGTTGCTGATGAAATCCGTAAACTATCCGATTCTTCAAAGGAGCTTGTCGATCAGATTGCAAATATAATTGAGGCCATACAACTATCAATGAATAATATGACGCAGAAACTGGCGAACAGCCGCGGAGAACTGGAAAAGAGCAATGATATGGCAAACGTCGTAATGGGCAGCTTTAATGATATAAGAGACGCTAATGAAGTTGAATGTGCTATGGTTATGGAAATAAAGAGGATGATGGAGGAGCTTTTAGCGGGTGTTGCGAATATTGCCGAGAGCATGGAAAGAATTGAGAACGCTACAAATGAGAATACACTAGCATCACAGGATATTTCAGCGACCGTTGAGGAAGAAACGGCAAATTTG
>LFRV01000097.1 GCA_001512485.1 Clostridiales bacterium DTU069
TTCTGCATCCTTGTTATTAAGTATTATCGCTTATTTCAGAACTTCGCAATTTACTCAAGATAATTGTAATATTATTTTTATTCGACAATTATTTCCGCGGGTCCTGCTTCGGGTGTTTCGTTTCCTCATAGTATTTCCCGGAAAAATAAAATGTGTTAAAATAAACAGCGGATCATATGTCTTTTAGAGGCATGATGCATTTGCAGCCTCATTTTATTATGCGGAAACGGAAGTGTGAAATTATTGCCATTTGACGGAGTTGTTACAAAGGCGGTTGCCGACGAGTTGAATACTAATTTATCGGGCGGGCGTATTTACAAGATATATCAGCCTGAAAAAGACAGCCTCGTGTTTCATATACGAACCGGAAAACGCAATGTCAAGCTTTTTATAAGCTCAAATGCGAATTCGGCACGAATCCACCTTACGGAATTGGATTTTGAAAACCCCGATTCCCCGCCCATGTTCTGCATGCTCTTAAGAAAGCATCTTTCGGGCGGCAAAGTGGTTAATGTCCAGTTCCATGATTATGAAAGAATCATTACGCTCAATATTGAAGCAACTGATGAGCTTGGTGACAAAAACATAAAAAAACTTGTAACGGAAATTATGGGCCGCCACAGCAACATTATTTTGCTTAACCCGGACGGGAAGATTATAGATGCCATAAAACACGTGGATCACGGCATGAGCAGCGTGCGCGAAATAATGCCCGCAAGACAGTATGTTCCGCCGCCGGCTCAAAATAAACTTATACCGTCGAAGATTGATTTCGATGAATTTATAAACTCGGTATCGGAAACAGACAAGCCTTTTGATAAAATTTTACTGTCATCGGTACTTGGTTTCAGCCCGGTATTATGCCGCGAAATATGCCACCGGGCGGGAATTGATCCCGACCTCGGCTCTGCGCAGGTCAACCGGGTTAAGCTTCCCGATGCGGCAAAAATCATAAAACAGATGGTAGAATCATGGGAAGAGCATAAATATTCGCCCTGCGTTGTTTATGATTCCAAGACGGGAAAACCTCTTGATTTTCATGCCGTAAGCCTTACCCATTACGGCTCTTTCGAAAGCTTTCAGTCAATCAGTGAAGCAATAGATAAATTTTACAGAGTCAGGGAAATAAAAAACAGCATCAATAAAAAAGCCAGCGATCTGAACCGGATTGTACGACAGAATATTGAAAGGTGCGAAAAGAAAATTCAAATCCACATAGACACCCTGGAAAAGAACTCTAACCCTGAAATATTCCGTCTGCACGGCGAATTGATAACGGCAAATATCCATAACCTTTCGAAGGGAATGGAGAAATGTTCGCTTATGAACTATTATGATCCCGAACAAAAATATGTTGAAATAGAACTCGATGAAAACCGGACGCCGCAGGAAAACGCGCAATGGTATTTCAAAAAATACAATAAGGCGAAAACAACGCGCAATTTCGCTATGGAGCAGCTAAAACTGGCAAAAACGGAACTGGAGTATCTTGAAAATGTCCTGTACAGTATTGAAAACGCCGATTCTGCCGAAATTATCGAGCAAATCCGCGAAGAACTGCGTACCCAGGGATATATTTATAAAACAAACAGCCGGAAGAAACCCTCCGTGGAATCGTCACCACTTAAATTCATATCAAGTGAAGGATACCCTATATGGGTAGGAAGAAACAACGTGCAGAATGACGAATTAACTCTTAAGCGGGCCAAACCTTCCGATATGTGGCTGCATACAAAAAATATTCCCGGTTCGCATGTTATCGCGCGTATTCCCGATCCTATACCCGATACTTCGCTTCTTGAAGCGGCAAGGCTTGCGGCATGGTTCAGCAGGGCGCGCAACACAACCAGGGTCGAGGTGGATTATACGAGAGTAAAATATGTAAAAAAACCAACGGGCGCGAAACCCGGAATGGTTATCTATACAAATTACAATACCGTTATTGTTGATCCCGAAAAACCGGAAAGCGGCGGTGAAACAAATTAACAGCGCCGCTTAAATACCTGTGATTCAGAACAGCCTGCTGCAGACCCGGTTAACATTATAGATTATCTTTTCCCTGTCGAGAGTTTTGTAGTCTCCTTTGTCGTAAAGCATTCTCCCGTTGACGAACACGGTTTCAACATCCGCGGCCTGGGCTGAGTAGGCAAGGTTTGAGGTGAGTTTGTGGCTCGGGAGATAATGCGGTTTTGATATATTTACAATAATCATATCCGCATAATAACCTTCCTTAATACGTCCGGTATCATGAAAACCCAGCGCTTCAGCGCCGTTTACCGTTGCCATTTTGAACGCCTCTTCTGCCTTTACAGCCGTCGGGTCGAGGCTTTTCCCCTTGTGTATAAGCGCCGCAAGGCTCATTTCTTCCCACATGTTAAGGTTGTTGTTACTTGATGCGCCATCGGTACCGAGCGCGACGTTTATTCCTTTTTTCAGCGCGTCCGGAACCGGCGCTATCCCGCTTGCAAGTTTTAGGTTGCTGCCCGGGTTATGGATAAAGGACACATTTTTTTGCTTCATTCTATCCATATCGCGATCGGTAACATGCACGCAGTGTGCCGCTATCGTCGGAACATCGAACAAACCGATATCGTAAAGGTGTCTTACGGGAGTCTTTCCGTACTGCTGCACGCAGTCGTTGTGTTCCTTCACCGTTTCGTCAACATGTGTGTGTATATAAGCCCCGAGCTTTTGGGCAGCATCGCGGATTGCGGCTATATACTGCGGTGAGCAGGTATAAACGGCATGCGGGGAAAACGCGATCCTGATACGTCCGTCCGCTGCACCGTTCCAGTTTTTAAAAAGGTCAATAGCTTCGGATAGCCTTTCGTCGTTCGAGTAATCGTCTAAAACCGCGCCGTTTATCAGCCCGCGCGATAAAAGGGCTTTAAGTCCGGACTGCGCTGTAGCTTCGGCCACCCTGTCCATGAAATAATACATGTCCGCGAAACACGTGGTTCCCCCGGCAATCATTTCGAGCATGGCCAACTGCGAACCCCAGTATATGTCTTCGGAATCCATTTTCGCTTCTATTTTAAAAATATGTTCATACAGCCACGTGTGAAGAGCCATATCATCGGCATAGCTCCGCAAAAGTGTCATAGGAGTATGCGTATGGGCATTTACCAGACCCGGCAGTAAAGTTTTGCCTTCTCCGTTGATTACATCATATCCGGATAAATCGGGCATTTCGGTTCCTAAATACGCAATTTTTTCGCCATCAACCGCAACATTCACATTTTCGAGAATTTCCAACTCATCATTGTAAGAAACAACGGTTATATTTTTTATCACAAAACCCATTGCAATACCTCCGGAATAAGTGGTTTCAAAAAAATTATACCGCCCTGTTCCGCCGCTTGTCAAAACTGGTTGTATTTATGCATTGTTTTCATAGAACGCCGGGTAACAGGAGCCATAGCGTGCTGCCGGTATGTGCTTTTCCGCCTAATGAAACAAAACACCCGAAGTAAAGCCGCGTACCAACCGGAACGCGGCAGCAATACCTCGATCTGCGAAACAAGACCCGCGTAAATAGTGTTCATGAAACAAGAGGACTAAATATGATTATTAAGCATTCCTGACAAATCTTCTTTTGATCTTGCTCCTATGACGCTTTCGGCAAGTTTTCCGTTTTTAAATACCATAAGCGTCGGAATGCTCATAATACGATATTTTTGGGCAAGTTCACTTTCTTCATCCACATTTACTTTGCCGACCTTTACCCTTCCATTATATTCGTCAGCTATTTGGTCAATAATAGGTGCCACCATCCTGCACGGTCCGCACCACGCTGCCCAAAAATCCACAAGTACGGGTTTATCCGATTCCAATACCTCTTTGTCAAAATTATCCTTTGTTAAAGCCAATACCTTATCACTCATTGCTTAACATCTCCTTCCTATTGCCATATAACGAGGCTGATAAATTATAAACTACCTTTATGTTACAACAAAAAAGCAGTTTTCAGTCATACTGGTTGAAAAGTTGGCAATTAAGCTTTAATACAGTTTTTTAAAGCAAAAATAATTTCCTTTATTTTATTTTCTCTGTCTTCAGCATCTTCTGTACTGTCGAACAAGCATTTTTCTATTTGATTTTCAAGTATCGTTATTGTACTTTTTTTTATTATACCTTGAACTGCTGAAAGCTGGACAAGTATGTCAATGCAATATTTACCGTCATTGACCATTTCGATAATTGCGTCAACTTGCCCTCTGGCAGTTTTAAGAAGATTAATTAGCTCATTTGTTTTATTCCTGTTTTTCATAAAACCTCCTCTCCCTCCCCCCAGGGGTGGGGTATGTTTACATTATATTACTACTCTAATTGTTTGTCAACAGCTTATATCTATTTTTTGCGTTTATTCTGTGATTATTTCATCTGTTAACCCTTATTGATATACAGCCAGACATGTCAAGAGCGAACTTGCTCGTCAGGGTGACTTTTTCACAAACTATTGACATCATTTCGATTTTTTACAGGACTTTCGCAAGAAATGCCTTCAAGCGGTCGCTTGAAGGATTTGAAAACAACTCGGAAGGGGAATTTTCTTCCACTATTTTTCCTTCATCCATAAATATAATCCGTGTGCCAACTTCACGTGCAAATCCCATTTCATGGGTCACTACCACCATGGTCATTCCGCTGCCGGCAAGCTGCCGCATAACATCAAGCACTTCACCCACCATTTCCGGATCAAGAGCGCTTGTCGGCTCGTCAAACAGCATGACATCCGGTTCCATACACAGGGCTCGTACTATGGCGATTCTCTGTTTCTGGCCTCCTGACAGCTGTGACGGGTAAGCGTTCATCCTATCAGCCAGACCTACACGTTCCAGGAGTTCCACAGCTTTACGGACGGCTTGTTCCCGAGACTGTTTCAGCACCTTTACGGGGCTGAGTATCATATTATCCAAAACAGTCATATGAGGAAATAAGTTAAACTGCTGAAATACCATACCCATCTTTTGTCGATGCTTATTGATATCAACCCTGGGATCTGTAATATCGGTTCCTTCGAAGAATATCTTTCCCCCTGTCGGCAATTCCAGCAGGTTAAGACATCTGAGAAAAGTAGACTTTCCGCTGCCGGAAGGCCCAATGATTACCGCTACGTCACCTTTCCGTATTTCGGCATCTACCCCGTCTAATGCTTTTATGCTGCCAAAGCTTTTTGATAAATTCTCCACCTTTATTAATACTTCATCGATCACTGCTGCGAAGTCTCCTTTCCATTATCTCCACTCCCTTAGACAGCAGCACAACCATGAAAAGGTATATTAACGCCACTGCAATTAAAGGCATAAAAGCATCATATGTACGGCCGCGGATAATATCGCCCCCCTTTGTCAAATCCTGCAAAGCGATATAACCCGAGATTGAAGTTTCTTTTAAAAGAACAATAAACTCGTTAGCAAGGGCGGGTAAAACATTTTTAAATGCCTGGGGCATAATGATGTAATACATGGTTTGGAAATAGTTTAACCCCAGACTTCGTCCGGCTTCCATTTGCCCTGTATCAATTGACATAATGCCGGAGCGGACAATTTCTGCTACATAAGCACCTGAGTTAATACCAAAAGCAATAATTGCAGCTATTACTTTATCGACATTAACAGACGAGAAAACAACAAAATATATAATAAGAAGCTGTACTACTACCGGGGTTCCGCGAATAACGGTAACGTAAAATTTACACACGGCATCCGGTATCTTCATCTTACCGGTTTTATCGTGAGTTGATCGTATAATGGCAACTATGAAACCGATAAAAATGCCGATTAAAGCAGAAAAGAATGTTACTTCCAGTGTAATGCCCAATCCATTAAGTAAATACTTCCAACGATTATCAGTTATAAAATTGTTAATAAATCTTACCCGGAAATCATTTATCCATTCAGCCAATACTATACTCCTGTTCTAAGAAGATAACGGGCGGCATTAAACCGCCCCTGTCAAACTATGGGATTTCTAATCCGCCGATATGTACTTGTCAATAATCCTCTGAAGCGTTCCGTCCTCGGAAAGCTCTTCCAGGGCTTTATTTATTTTATTCAGCAAATCTTCGTTTTTCTTTGATACCGCTATAGCATATTCCTCCACAGTATACGCTTCCGGAAGAATTTGCAGCCCCGGGTTTTGCTGAACAAAAACTTTAGCGGGTTCATTATCAATAACAACCGCATCTACTTTACCCTGAATCAGAGCCTGCACTGCTTCAACGCCTTTGCTGTACCGCTGAACATCAGCATCCGGCATCTCATCGGTAACATATATGTCCCCGGTAGTGCTTTCCTGTACTCCTACTGATTTATCGGCCAGATCATCCGGGCTGGAAATATCCGAACCTTCCCGTACTATAATGACCTGGGAGGCGGTTGTGTAAGGCACTGAGAAATTAACGCTGACTAGCCTGTCTTCCGTTACCGTCATTCCCGCCAGGCCTATATCAGCTTTTCCTGTTTGAACGGCACCGATAATGGAATTAAACTCCATGTCCTCAATAACCAGTTCCTTTCCCAGTTTTTCCGCAATGGCCTGGGCGATTTCAACGTCAATACCAACAATGGTTTCATTTTCGTAATATTCATACGGGGGGAAAGCTGCGTTTGTCGCCATAACAAGCTTATCACCATCTTTACCGCAGGCTGAAAATGTTACCATTAAAACAACCACAATTAATACCGGTATAATTTTTCTAAACATTTTCATTTTGTTTCATTCTCCTTTGCTTTTATATTTTTTTATTATATTATAAATGGATAATCGATTCAATATTCTGTGATAATGTCACCTGTTAATCCTTTTTGCTATACCGCCTGGTATGTCAACGGCGAGCTTGCTCGTT
>LFRV01000005.1 GCA_001512485.1 Clostridiales bacterium DTU069
TATACCTGTTTTTTTAGGTCTTTAAAAATAAAAAGAGTGAACAACGCAAAACGCATATCTTAATTATTTCTTGACAATTATTATTTCAGGCAGTATAATTCTTTTGGTGTAAAGCAAAAATGCTTAACAGGGTGGTTGTTATGGAAGAATACGCCCAGATTTCCATGTTGCTTGATTTTTACGGACAATTGCTTACGAAAAGGCAATACGAGATTCTTGATATGCATTACAACGGCGACTGCTCCCTCGGAGAAATTGCGGGGCAGCTAAACATAAGCAGGCAGGGAGTATATGACGGGGTTAAAAAGGGAAAAGAAGCCCTTATGTCATATGAAAGAAAACTTGGGCTTGTAAACAGGTTTACGAAGCATGAAAAAAACCTTCGGTCAATATTGGAATACTTAAAAGAAATGAAAGACATCGAGAATAAAGATAATTTGAACAGTATAATCGATATTTGCGTGAGGAAACTGGAAAATGTCATACTGGAGCTTTAGTGCTTGAAAAAGATTATTTAGTAAACTGCGAAGGTATCTGAAAACTTTTATAAAACGATGATATTGAAAACATAAATGGCACTCGGAAGGTGGAAAAATGGTTTTTGAAGGATTGTCGGAAAAACTGCAAAATGTAATAAAGAAAATAAAGGGAGCCGGAAGAGTAACCGAAAAAGATGTAAAATCAATGATGAGGGAAGTAAAGCTCGCGCTTCTTGAGGCTGACGTCAACTTCAAGGTTGTCAAGAGTTTTATTGATAAGGTATCCGAAAGGGCAGTAGGCCAGGATGTGCTTGAAAGCCTTACCCCCGGACAGCAGGTAATTAAAATTGTACATGAGGAATTAATTTCGCTTATGGGCAGCAAGACCGAAAATATCAGCTTTTCATCGGCACCGCCCAGTGTATATATGATGGCAGGACTGCAGGGTTCGGGAAAAACAACAACCGCAGCGAAGCTCGCGAATTACTTGAAAAAGCGCGGGAAAAAGCCTATGCTCGCGGCTTGTGACTTATACCGCCCGGCCGCTGTCAAACAGCTCCAGGTGTTGGGAAAACAGCTTGAAATTCCAGTGTTTGAAATGGGTACCGGCGCAAATCCTGTTGACGTAGCGAAAAAGGCTGTGGAAAACGCCAAAAAGCTTGATAGAGATGTAGTTATTATTGATACTGCCGGCCGGCTGCATATTGATGAAGAGTTGATGCAGGAACTTGTAACACTGAAAAACAGCGTTAAGCCCAACGAAATTCTTCTCGTAGTTGATTCAATGACCGGTCAGGATGCCGTGAATGTCGCGTCAAAATTCAATGAAAGCTTGGGTATTGACGGTATTATACTGACAAAACTCGACGGAGATACACGGGGCGGTGCGGCTTTATCAACAAAAGCCGTAACGGGCAAACCGATAAAGTTTACCGGTACAGGTGAGAAACTGGATGATTTTGAGCCTTTCCATCCCGACAGAATGGCTTCAAGAATTCTTGGCATGGGCGATGTATTAAGCCTTATTGAAAAAGCTCAAACGGCATTTGATGAGAAAAAAGCCCTGGAGCTTGAAAAAAAACTGCGCACCCAGCAGTTTACGCTGGATGATTTTCTGGATCAGCTTCAGCAATTAAAAAATATGGGGCCAATAAATCAGTTTATTGGAATGATGCCCGGAATGAACGCGAAAATGCTTAAGGATGTAAGCGTTGATGATAAGCAGATGGTATATTTGGAAGCTATTATAAAGTCAATGACAAAAAAGGAGAGGTTAAATCCATCAATAATCAACGCAAGCCGCCGCCGGCGCATAGCCGATGGCAGCGGTACATCAATACAGCAGGTTAACAGTTTGTTAAAACAGTTTGAATCAATGAAAAAAATGATGAAAATGTTATCAAGTCCAGGCAAACTTAAGGGAATGAGAGGACCGGGAGGTTTTAAACTTCCGTTTTGATATTAAAAATTCGGAAATAATACAGCGCACATTATTTGAAAGGGGTGATAACATGGCGGTAAAAATGCGTTTAAAGAGGATAGGCAAAAAGAAGAAACCTTTCTACAGAATTGTGATTGCCGATGAAAGAGCTCCGCGTGACGGCAGGTTTATCGATCAGGTGGGAACATACAATCCCCTGACTGATCCTTCGGAAATCATATTTGATGAAGAGAAAGCGAAAGAGTGGCTGAAAAAAGGTGTCCAGCCAACCGATACGGTTAAAAAACTCTTAAAGATATCCGGTATAATAGAATAAACTCAACTGCAGAATAGAAATATTAATATAACGAAAACATACCGGTTTTCTGAAATGGAGGGTTTGTAATGAAGGAGCTATTGGAAAATATAGCAAGGTCGCTCGTGGACAATCCTGACGAAGTATCCGTTAATGAGGTAGAAGGCGAGAAATTACTGATACTTGAGTTGAAAGTTGCCGATGAAGACATGGGAAAAGTAATAGGCAAACAGGGACGAATCGCCAAAGCTATCCGTACTGTTATGAAAGCAGCGGCCGTGCGCAATAATAAAAGAGTAGTCGTAGAAATAATTCAATGAGGAACAGAGCAGGGAGGCCTGCTCCGTTTTTTTATAAAAATAGATATAAGCTGTGACAATGTTTGTGAAAAATTCAAAAGTATTGTTATACCGCCAGGTATGTCAAGGGTAAATAAACGAGCAAGCTCGCCGTTGACATACCAGGCGGTATAGCAAAAAGGATTAACAGGTGACATT
>LFRV01000060.1 GCA_001512485.1 Clostridiales bacterium DTU069
GACTGGGCACAGGCTCTTAAAAAAGTACCGGAAATCGAGTATGGATGGACAGAAGATAACCAAGGCTGGTATGCATTTTGTAAGGATTGGGATAAATTCGATTCCGTTATCCGCGGAAAACGACTCTCTGAATTTGCGGATATGGAGTGGCGGCTGGAGTATGCCCGTACTAATCGCTGGGGATGCGGCGGATGGCTCGTGTATCCCGGTGAGTACCTGGACGGCGATGAAGACGGGGGGCTTGCTGAAGTAGTTCGTGACATGCTGAGAAGAACAAATATCCTGCGTCCAAAAGGTACGGCTACTCCGGCGCCGCTGCATGCGATTTCCGCGATGATGCCGTTCGTTCGTCTCGGATTAAAAGAGAAATTCGATGAAATTCGTACCGCTTTGCTGAACCATCGCTTTGACAATGGTTTATACTGTTCGGTTTCTTATGCGGAAGGGCAGTTGTTACTCTGGGTAAGCAATAACTGGAGGATGGTTGAAAACCAGTTCCAGGGTATTATGTGCATAACTGAAATGCTGCTGCAGTCGCAGGGCAATATAATAAGGCTGTTCCCTTATTGGCCTGAGAATAATGCGGCGAGATTTGAGCGGCTGAGAGCCCGCGGCGGCTTCTTTGTATCAGCCGGGAAAGATAAAGACGGCCTTATAGCATTAAAAATAGAAAGTACGGCAGGAGGAAAATGCCGTATAAATTGGACTGATAAGAAGGAGCCGGTTATTACCGAAAACGGTGCCGTTGTTCCGTTCGAAATTAAGGACAATATGATTGTTTTTAATACGGAAGCCGGAAAGACATATGATTTCAAATTTTAACGGGAAAGGACTGGTGTAAATGAGAATTATAGATGCGGATGTACATCTTGCACCTATCAGAGAGCAGGGAATCGACGCAAGTATCGAAACCACCATTATGAAAATGGATCGCGCAAAGGTGGATCAGGCATTGGTATGGTTGATCCCGCCCTACCTGAGGTACATTGACGACTCGAATGCTTATATATATAAAGCGACACAGAAATATCCCGATCGTTTCCTGGGATTCGGCTGGGCTGATCCGAATCTTGGAGTTGATAAAGCAATTGACTCGGTGAGAAAGTGCATATACGAATACGGTTTTTACGGCGTAAAACTGAACGGGGCTCAAAACAGCTACTATATTGATAATCCTGAATATGCTCCGGTAGTCGAAGAGATTGCAAAAACCAAAAAGGCTTTAGCCTTTCATGTAGGAGCAGATGCATTTGAATTCACGCATCCTTTTCGCGTAAGAAAAATCGCGAAGGCGTATCCTGAAATGAAAATATTGGTAGCTCACATGGGCGGCGTCGGCCATGCCGACTTAACGGACGCGATGATCGAAGTCGCGCAGGAATGCCCTAATATTATGCTTATTGGCAGCATGGTCAGGACAAAGGCCATATGGAAAGCAATCGAGCAATTGGGTACGGACAGGGTTTGTTATGGAAGCGATACTCCTTTTGACATCATGCATGCATGCGTCGGAAAATATAAAGCGCTCATTGAAGATTTGCCACTTGATGATCAGGAAAAAATCATGGGGGGCAATCTTTTGAGGACATTAGGTTTTTGAAGTAAACATAATAAACAGTGGGGGGAGGTGTAATTAAAAAAAGACGAATTTTTCAAGACTATTCTCAGGGTTTGCAGTTCTTTGCAAACTCAAAAAGGAGAAAAGATCATAAAAGGTAAGAAGACAATGAAGGGGGAGAAAAATATGATAACAAAAACAGGTTTTAAACGTGTATTTACATGTGTTTTGACAGTGTTAATGCTGATGGTCCTCGTTGCAGGATGCGGCAACAGCACAACACCGGGCGCCAATGCGCCTCAGACAGGTACTGATAGTCCGGCAGATAAGCCTGCCGCGCAGGAAAAACCGGCCGAGATAGTTTTCGCTCTGCTCGCTGACAATTCTCCGCGTACGGCCGACGCTCCGCTGATTGAAGATGCGATTAACGAAATTACTCTTGATAAGATCAATACAAAAGTGTCACTGCAGCTTTATCCATATTCAAGCTATGATCAGCAGATTACATTGATGCAGTCGGGAAATGAGCCGCTGGATTTGATTTTCGTAACGAATGCCAATTATTCTTCTTATGTAAGCAGAAACCAACTGCTCCAACTGGACGATCTGATAGATAAGCACGGAGCAGGCATCCGCGAGGCACTTGGAGACTATCTTGATGCTACCGCTATAGACGGAAAACTGTATATTGTTCCTACTATACGCGACCTCGCAAAATTCTATTCGGTTAACATGCGCAAGGACCTTACCGACAAATATAATATTGACACCAGTGCTATAAAAGATATATACGATTTGACTCCTATCCTGAAAACAGTCAAAGAGGGTGAGGGAGAGGATTTTTACCCACTGGTAACAGCCGCCGCAGGCAGATCGATTCTGAGCTATTACGTCACATATGATCCGCTCGGAGACGGAATCGGCGTATTGCTGAACGACGGATTGGATAACACTAACGTGGTACTGTACGAAGAAACTGAAGAATACCGTGAACTGGTTAAGTTGGTACATGACTGGTACGAAGCCGGATATATCATGAGAGACATCACAACTACCCAGGAAGGATATTCATCTTTGTTGAAAGCCGGAAAGGGATATGCGTACCTGAATGGAGCCAAGGCAGGATATGCTGAGCAGGCTACGAGAAATGTCGGTGCTCCGATCCTTACAATACCGCTGACTCCTATCATTGCAAACACCGCCAGCGTGACCCAGGTTAACTGGGGTATATCCGTAACAAGCAAATATCCTGATGCCGCTACGAAATATCTGAACCTGATGTACTCCGACAAGGATCTTGTGACATTGCTTTGCTGGGGTATTGAAGGAAAGCATTATAAGATATACGAAGACGGTTTTGCTTACTACCCGGAAGGTGTTGACGTAGATACCAGCGGATGGACGCTTAACATGGGTTATGCAATGGGCAACCAGTTCCTTTCTCCCCTGTGGAGAGGCGAGCAGCCCGATCTGTGGGAACAGATGAAGAAAGATAACGATACTGCATTAAGGTCCAAAGCACTTGGTTTTACTTTTAACAGCGAGAACGTAAAGACAGAACTGGCCGCTGTGAACTCTGTACGTTCACAGTACAGAATGCTTATCGAATGCGGCCTGGCCGATCCTGACAGCGGCATAATTGAAGAATATGTCGCCAAAATGAAGGAAGCCGGTGTTGACAAGATTATAGCGGAAAAGCAGGCCCAGCTTGATGCATGGCTGGCTAAAAAATAATAATATCCGCTTCTTGATTTAGGTTTATTATGCAAAACAGTTGGTCTGCAGCATTGTTATGACAACTTCGCTTTGACACAAACTGCAGATCAACTGTTACTAAAAAGGGGTTATCACTATGTTGGCGAAATCTTCAAAAACCTATAAGTCTTCAAAATCATTAATGCGGAAATATCCGATATATCTTATGATGGTTCCCGGATTCATTTATTTATTTTTTAACAATTACATTCCGATCGCGGGATTGACTATTGCTTTTAAGAATATCGATTTTCGAAAGGGCATTTTGAAAAGTGACTGGATAGGTTTTAGGAATTTTGAGTATTTATTTAAAACGAAAGATGCGCTGATTATTACAAGAAACACTTTGCTGTACAATGCTGCTTTTATCCTGCTAGGTATCGTGTTTGGCGTTATTGCTGCTCTCTTAATGAACGAGGTTTCAAATAAGCGCCTTTTGAAGATTTACCAGACTGCTATTCTTTCGCCTCAGTTGGTTTCATGGATCGTTGTGAGCTATTTTGTATATGCCTTATTAAGCATTGATAAGGGCATGGTTAACAATCGAATTTTGCCGCTATTGGGAATAAAGGAAATTTCATGGTACACGGAGCCTAAATATTGGCCTTTTATCCTTACCATTATGCAGATATGGAAATCCATAGGGTTTAATAGTATTATATATCTGGCGACAATTGTAGGAATAGACACTGAATATTATGAAGCGGCCACATTGGATGGCGCTTCGAGGAATCAGCAAATTATCCATATTACGCTGCCGTTGCTTGTCCCCACTATTATAACCCTTTTTCTTATACATGTAGGGAGAATCTTCTATGCGGATTTCGGACTGTTTTTTCAGGTGCCGATGAATTCCGGAGCGTTGTTCAGCACAACAAATGTTATAGACACCTATGTATACAGGGCTCTGCTTCAGATAGGAGATATCGGCATGTCCGCAGCCGCCGGGTTTTATCAGTCGATCGTCGGTTTCGCACTGATTTTAGTCTCAAATTTGATAATCCGGAAATTCAATAAAGAGAATGCCTTGTTTTAAAGTATTTATTTACAGAAAGAAAGGGTAATCGGATCATGATTTCTAAATCGAAGCAGAATAAAATAAATACGTTGGTCGCGTGTTTAATACTTACTATTATATCCATCTGCTGCATTATACCGTTTTTGTTACTGGTGATCGGTTCTCTCACCGATAACAATGTCATTATTAATGAAGGATACAGTTTTTTCCCATCGAAATGGAGCGCGGCCGCCTACGAATACCTGGGCAAAGATTTTGAAGCAATGGTAAATGCTTACCTGGTAACCATTTTTACAACAGTGTTTGGGACCATTTTAGGGCTTTTAATTTCTTCAATGCTTGCATATGGTTTAGCGCACAATAACTTGAAGGGGAGCAGAATACTTAACTTTTTGGTTTTATTTACAATCCTGTTCAATGGCGGCCTGGTTCCTACGTATTTGATGTATACGCAGCTTTTTCATATAAAGAATACGATTTGGGCACAGATTTTTCCATCCCTGCTGGTAAACGGATTTTACGTAATGCTGCTGAGGTCCTATTTTAGAACCAACATACCGCAGGAACTTTACGAAGCGGCTCGTATAGACGGCGCAAGCGAGGCACGCGTGTTTTTCAGGATTTGTCTGCCCCTGTCCCGTCCTATTTTAGCAACTGTCGGATTAATGCAGGGATTGGCTTACTGGAACTCGTGGTTAAACGGATTGTATTATTTGACGGATACAAAATATTACAATGTTCAGAATGTACTGAATCGTCTTCTGCTGGATATCCGTTATCTGAAGTCCGGCTTTTTCGGGGATATGGCCGGTGAAATGCTGGCAACCATGCCGACGGATTCCGTTATAATGGCAATCGCGGTAGTCGGTGTTTTACCAATGCTGTTCATCTATCCTTTCTTTCAGAAGTACTACGTCAAGGGTATTACATTGGGCGGTGTGAAAGGTTAACATATATACTGTTCTGCTTTTCTAAACAGCCGGGGGATATTAGAATCAGTTCCCCTGGTTTTTCATTTTTCTGTCTGTTATATGATCTGAAATCTTTTTGATAAGATGCGCAGCGAAATACAACAAGGATGATAACAGCGCTATTGACGCGCCGGATGCGACATTGAAGCGGTACGATGCCCATAGTCCGGTAAAGCACAATACAACGCTGATAAATACCGATAACAGCATAATTGATTTCAAATTGCTGCTGAAAAGCCTTGCGACGGCCGCCGGAGCGGTTAATAACGCGAGAACGAGCACAATTCCGACCGCACGGATAAGAATAACTATCGTCAATGCTATCATCACATGCAGAATGTTGTTTATAAGGTTTACATTAATTCTGATTACGGCGGCGAACTCATCGTCGAACAAATATGCCCTGAAACAGTTATAGAACGCGATTACAAGGAAAACAACAATTGCGTCAAGAATAACGGTTAGCAGCAAATCGGTCTTTGATACGGTTAAGATATCGCCGAACAAATATGAAGAAATATCGGGCGGATAGCCCGGAGTAAAGGCTATAAAGAGAATACCCAAAGACATTCCCGCCGACCAGAAAATTCCGGTCGCTATATCGGAACTGCGGTGTGATTTTTTTCCGATATAACCAATTCCTATCGCGGCCGCGACGGCAAAGACAAAAGCGCCGATAATAGGCTCGATTCCAAGGAAATAACCTAGGCCTACACCGCCGAAGGAAGTATGTGCTATACCTCCGCTCATCATTGTAAGCTTTTTTAGAATTATAACCGTTCCGATAATCCCGCATACAATACTTATGAGTATTGAGCAAAGGAACGCGTTCTGCAGAAAGTTGTATTCAAATATTGCTTTTAACATACCGTCACTCCCCGTGATCACGCAAAACTCTATGGGGAACACCGTGCGCAATCAAATCAACGGGGCACCCAAAAGTTTTTTGTATAATATCATTATCAAGTTCGATTTCACCGTGATAAAACAGTTTTTTGTTAAGGCACGCCACATTTTTAACATATGACGATATTGCCGCGGTGTCATGCGTAATGAGAATGATTGTCACCGAGTTGTTTATTTCCTTTAAAAATTCATAAATTTGTGTTTTCGAGTCATTATCGACATTGGCGGTTGGCTCATCCAGAAGCAGCAATTCAGGCTCCGTAGCAAGCGCTCGTAAAATCATCACCTTTTGAAATTGCCCGCCGGACAATTGGGAAATCTGCCTGTTCCTGAGCTCGGTTATATTCAGCCTGTCCAACAGGTTTTCAGCGGTTTCGTAATCTTTTTTCGAGTAGCGGTGGAATAAGCCTGTCCGCCCCTGCAGTCTTCCCGTCAGAATTACATCAATAACGCTGATCGGAAAATCGTGAATGGAATGTGAAAACTGCGGGACATAACCGATCGGAACGGCATATTTTTCCGGGTCATACCCAAAAATTTTAATTTCTCCGCACTGTGGCCTGACTATTCCGAGAACCGACTTGACAAGCGTGCTTTTTCCTCCTCCGTTAGGCCCGATGATTGCAAGAAAATCATTTTCGGCTACGGTAAGATTAATGTCCGATAATGCGCAGGTACTGTTATAATAAACAGTCAGGTCTTTTATCTCTATAGCATAACTCATTTTTTGCACCTTATTTCAATGATCATTCAAATGATTTTACTATTTCCGCGGCTATTTTTTTAATATTTTCAATGTAATCGGGGGCGAGAGGGCTTATCTGCACTGCTTTTCCTCCTATCTCATCGGCAAAAACTCTTGATTGCTTACTGTCCATTTCAGACTGGTAGAAAACTGCTTTTATATCCTGTTCCCTTGCAATGTCTATAACTTTTTGCAGGTTTAAAGGAGCGGCATCCTTGCCTTCTTCTTCTATTGAAATCATATTAAGCCCATAGTCATCGGCAAAGTAGCCAAGGGACGGATGGTAAACAATAAAAGTCCTGTTTTTAAAATTGCTGAGTAATTCGCTTATTTCCTTATCGAGATCAATCAGAATTTCAATATATTTTTGCGCATTTTCGCTGTATATATCGCCGTTTTCTTTATCAATATCCGACAGCTCCTGTGATATTATGTCGACCATTACCGCGGCTCGCTTCGGAGAAAGCCATATATGCGGATCCCTATGGCCAGGCGCAATTTCAATTTCGGGATGCTGTTCTTTCACCTTGCCGGCTAAATCCACTATTTTTATGTTTCCGTTAATGTCTTTGAGCTTGTCAAGTATGCCGACTTCAGCGGGAACACCAATGGAAAAATAAATTGAAGATCGGCTTAGTTTTTCAAGTTCCACAGGCGACGGGGCGTAAGTTTCAGGACTCTTGCCGGGAGGAATGGCCGTAACAATATCAATCTTATCACCGGCGATTTCCTTAACAAATGTTGCCTGCGGGACAATTGATACTGCGACGGTAAGCTTGCCGTCTTTTCCGTCTACCCCGGAAGCACATGAAGCCATAAGCAGTATTTGTACAAGAATAACCGCTTTAATAATAAGCTTGAATACTGTTTTCATTTGCTGCCTCCTCCTGTTTATTAGAATAAGCAATATCATTATAAATCATATTGGCGTTAAAATGTCAATAAAATGCACTTTTTTTAATTGATTGAACGGCTTTTTGCGAACAGTACCGCTCAAGAAGCGTGAAAAATATTAAAATATACTGCAAATATTAAAAGCGGTGTCTGAACAGTTACGAAAAAACGGAAAAAATTTTTACATATAAAATGGCGGAGTGTATCACTCCGCCATTTTTCAGCGTCAATTTGTTTTATTCCTTAATGGTTGTGTACATAAAATACTTGTAGCCCAGAGGTGAAGCATAGAATCCATCAAGCTTTTCACTCTTAAGATATATATCTACATAATAGTAAATGGGGCAAAGCATCCATTCATCAAATATTATGTCTTCTGCCTGATGCATAAGTGACATACGCTCAGTCCTGTCAGACGAACTTTTAACCTTCGAAATTATTGCATCGTAATCAGTGTTCGACCACTGCGCGTCATTGTTTCCGCTGCCTGTTATCCACATATCGAGGAAGGTGATAGGATCGTTGTAGTCCCCGAGCCATCCATTGCGGGCAATTTCGTATTCGCCGTTCTTGCGGGTATTAAGGAACGTGTTCCATTCCTGTGAAACGAGCGTAATATTAACGCCTATCTTTTTCCACATATCCTGCAGAGCTTCACCGATCATTTGGTGGCCGGTGTTTTCGTTATACAGGTATTCAAAGGTTGGCAGGCCTTCACCGTTCGGATATCCGGCTTCTGCAAGAAGCTGCTTCGCCTTTTCGAGGTTTTTCTCGTAAGCTGCGCCTGAAGGATCATAATAGTCGCCGCCAACCTCGCGGAATTCCTTCGTCGGATCGGCATCCGTCAAACCTGTCGGGACATATGCGCCCGCAGGCTGCTGCCCTGCCTGGCCGATGTTCACGCAGATATATTCGCGATCTACCGCCAATGTCAGAGCCTGACGAACCTTCGGGTTGTCCAGATGCGGTTTTGTTACGTTAAAGCTGATATAATATGTTCCTAATTGTCCTTCAATATTGAACTCAGGCTTATCTCTCCATGCGCTGATTTCATCGGTCGGCATATCATCGGCAAAAAGGATTTCCTCGTTCTGGAATGCGGCAAGAATAGCGTTCGAGTCATCCATCAGCAGGAATTTAATGCGCTCAGGGCCTGTTATAGCTGAAGCATTCCAGTAATTCGGGTTCTTTTTGTAAATCATATGGGAATCATGAACCCATTCTTCCAGCATATACGGGCCATTGCCGATGTAAGTCTTTGGATCGAGCGTCCATGTGTCGGGGTTTGCTTCGACTATATCCTTGCGGACCGGATAAAATGTCGGGAATGCGCACAACTCAAGGAAATACGGTGTAATTGCCTTAAGTTTTACGACAAGTGTTTTGCTGTCGGGAGCCGATACTTCAAGTTTTCCCTCTTCGTAGCCTGCAATTGACTCGAACATATACGCATAGTCAGCCGCTGTTTCGGGATCAATTGCCCTGTTCCACGAATATACAAAATCTTCTGCCGTAATCTCCTTGCCATCACTCCATTTCAAACCGTCACGAAGTTTGAAGGTGTAGGTTAACCCGTCGTCGCTGATGGTATAGGATTCAGCCTGTGCTTCTACAGGTACTCCGTCCTTGTCGAGGGTCATAAGTCCTTCGAATGCGTGAACGATGAGCGTGGCGCCATCAACCGCGGAATTCAGCGCCGGGTCGATAATGTCCGGTTCCGAACCTACATGTACGGCAAGTTCGGATGTCGCTGTTTGTTGTGTTGTGCAGCCGCTCGCTACAATTCCGAAAAGCATAACTGCCGCTAAAAGAATAGCGATTTTTTCATGTTCTTCCTCTCCTTTTTTTATTTATTATTGCATAAATGCAATAGGTCTAACTAAATAATGTCTATTATGATAACATATTATCACAAACAAAATTACTAGTATAGATTTAGTTTAAAAAACCGATACCTAATGCGGGAAATATTAAACTATGCCAAATATTCTTCAGTCCGCCACTCTATCCAAATGATGGCAGGCCGCAAAATGCCCTTTTGATACTTCGACCAGTTCCGGTTCCTGTTCAGCGCACAGTTTGTCCGCATAGGGGCACCTTGTACGGAAACGACAGCCGCTTGGCGGGTTCAAAGGACTCGGAACGTCGCCTTCAAGCACGATACGTTTCTTTTCACGGCTTGTGACCGGATCGGGTATCGGAATAGCCGAGATCAATGAACGCGTATACGGATGTACGTTATGGAAAGTAAGCTCATAGCTCTCGGCAAGTTCTACGATCTTTCCGAGGTACATTACTCCGATACGCCTGCTTATATGTTTTACTACAGATAAATCATGGGCAATGAACAGGTATGTCAGCTCCATTTTTTCCTGCAATTCTTCGAACATATTCACAATTTGCGCCTGTATTGAAACATCGAGCGCCGATACGGGTTCATCGCATACAATAAAATCGGGATCAACCGCAAGAGCGCGGGCAATGCCAATCCTCTGCCGCTGACCTCCTGAGAATTCATGCGGGAAACGGTTCGCGTGTTCACTGTTCAGACCTACGCATTCCAGCAGTTGAATTATTTTATCCGCTCTCTCTTTCCTGGAGTTGGCCAGTTTATGGATGTCAATCGGCTCACCCACTATATCTCCGACCGTCATCCTCGGATTCAGCGAAGAATACGGGTCCTGAAAAACTATCTGCATTTTCCTCCGGTACGGCATCATATCAGCGTGGGTAATATCCGTGCCATCATAAATTATTCTGCCAGCGGTAGGTTCATAAAGGCGCAGAATAGTCCGGCCTGTCGTGGTTTTGCCGCATCCCGATTCGCCGACAAGTCCAAGTGTTTCTCCTTTTTCTATATAAAAAGAGATATCATCCACCGCTTTTACATATTTGTTTGAAAAAAGACCGCTTCCGACAGGAAAATATTGTTTTAGATTCTTAACTTCAACTAGAATGTTATTATCATTCGCAGTCATTAACGCTCACCTCCTGTTGCGGCTTCGTATGCTTTTTTCTGCAGTAGCCAGCAGGCGCATATATGGTTGTCGGAAACATTAGTGTATTCCGGCATCTGTCTTAAACATATTTTCATGCATTTGTCGCAGCGCGGCGCGAACGGGCAGCCTGCCGGCGGATTCAGCATGTCCACCGGAACTCCTTTAATAGGAACCAGTTTTTCGCGCTCTTTTTTGTTCAGATTCGGAATGCTTTTCAAAAGCCCTTTTGTGTATTCATGCTGCGGGTTATAAAATATATCGTCTGCCGAACCTGACTCTACAATCTTGCCTGCGTACATAACCGCGATTTTATCGCACATGCTTGCTACAATGCCAAGATCGTGAGTAATTAAAATAATCGACATATTTATTTTCTTCTTTAATTCCATCATTAATTCTATTATTTGGGCCTGAATCGTAACATCGAGCGCCGTAGTCGGCTCGTCCGCAATGAGCAGTTTCGGCTCGCATGCGAGCGCAATCGCAATCATCACCCTTTGGCGCATCCCGCCCGAAAGTTCATGCGGGTATTGTTTCAGACGCCTTTCGGGTTCGTTGATCCCTACAAGGTTCAGCAGTTCAAGTGATCTTTCGTAGGCTTGCTGCTTATCCATTTTTGTATGCAGGAAAAGGGCTTCCTGTATCTGATTTCCGACCGTGTAAACAGGGTTCAGCGATGTCATCGGATCCTGGAATATAATGCTGACTTCATTACCGCGCATATTCTGCAGTTCTTTTTCAGTCATTTCATGAATATTGTGTCCGTTAAATTCAATACTACCGGATACGATTTTTCCCGGATACGGAATCAGACCCATGATCGAATAAGCCGTAACGGATTTCCCGCTACCGCTTTCGCCGACAATGCCAAGAACATCTCCTTCTTCCATGCGGAGGGATATGTCGTTAATGGCTTTTACTTCGCCGGCGGGTGTAAAAAATGATACTTTTAAATTGTTTATATTCAATAATGTGTTACCCATAGTTCTATACCGCCTAATCTTTAAGTTTAGGGTCGAAAGCATCCCGTAATCCGTCACCGAGAAGATTAAATGATAAAATAATTATACTTATCATTATTGCGGGAGCCAATAAACGATGCGGGTATGATCTAATCCCATTAAGCGCCTGTGAAGCCATTGACCCAAGACTTGGCATCGGCGCCGATACCCCAAGACCGATAAAACTTAAAAAACTTTCGGTAAATATTGCCGATGGTATCTGCAGCGTAGTAGTTACAATCAGAGGACCGATTGCGTTTGTCAGAAGGTGTTTTCTTATAATTCTTCCGTGTGAAGCGCCCAGCGCTTTGGCAGCGGTTACGTAATCCTGTTCCTTCAATGAAAGGATCTGGCTGCGCACAATTCTCGACATGCCAACCCAGTACAGCAATGAAAAAACAATAAATATACTGATTAATCCTACTCCTACTATATCAATCCATGCAAATCCCTTTACATTAGCCGCCAAATCTCTGAGCGGGTATTTCAGCGTAACCGAAAGCAGAATAATGATAAGGATATCCGGTATTGTATATATAACATCAACAATACGCATCATTATCATATCTATCTTTCCGCCGAAATAACCGGAGATAGCTCCGTAAGTCGAACCGATAATTAAGATAATCGCGCTCGCGACCAAGCCGACAAGAAGGGATATCCTGCTTCCCATCATTAATCTTATCGTAGTGTCCCGGCCCAAACTGTCGGTTCCGAGAAAATGCGGAAACACCTTTTCACCCGCTGCTTTTCTGGCAAGTTCTTCTTCAGAGTATTGCATTATCCCCAGGTTTTCACTGCCGCGGATCTGCTGCTCGTATGAGTATGGATAAAACGATGGCAAAACAAACGCAAATATCATTATAAAGATTATTACCGCCAACGAAATCATAGCAACCTTGTTTTTTCTTAACCTGCGGAATCCATCCCTCCAAAAATTAACACTTTCCCGCATAACGACAAGGCTCTGTTTTTCGCTTTCTTCCGCCGGTAAAAAATCCGATACATCCAATTGAAAACTGAGGGGATTCTTTTTACTGTTCATAACTGTGCCACCCCCTACTTCAGCTTAATACGCGGATCTATAATTTTATAGGCAATGTCCACCAGAACATTAAGAACAATCAATAAAGTCGCGAGAAATATCGTTGTGCCCATAATCAACGGATAATCGCGATCTGTAATTGAACTTATGAATTCACTGCCCAGACCCGGTATTGTAAATATTCTTTCCACAACAAAATTGCCTGTCATAATAAAAGCAAGAAGCGGTCCTAAATACGTAACAACAGGCAAAACCGCGTTTCTTAGGGCATGCTTGAACAAACATTTAAACTGGGAAAGGCCTTTTGCTTTCGCGGTGCGCATATAATCCTGTCCAAGCACATCCAGCATACTGGTCCGCGTAAGCCGGGCAATATATGCTGTTGGATAAAATGACAGTGAAATAACGGGCAGAACATAATGTGCCGGGGAAGTAAGGCCAAAAGTAGGCAATATGCGTAGCACAACGCCACAGACATACATAAGCACCGTAGCTACGACAAACGACGGTATCGCATTACCGACCGTAGCTATGGCCATAATAGTTCTATCAAGCCATTTTTCCCGGTTCACTGCGGCTATCGAACCCAGCGGAATGCCAAGGCAGATTGCCGTCAAAACTGATATTGCGCCCAAACGTGCCGATACAGGAAATCTTACGCTGATAATATCGTTTATTTCCTGTCCGCGCTTTTTTAGTGAAGTACCTAAATCAAGCTTAAAGATTAAGCGTTTCATATAATTAGCATATTGAACCGGAACAGGCTGATCCAAACCGTATTTTTTCTCAAGAGCTTCAAGTGTCTGAGGTGATGGCGCCTTCTCGGCAAGAAAGGGACCGCCCGGAACAAGAAACATCAGGAAAAAAGTAATGGTTGCAACAGCAAATATTGTGACAATTGCTGATGCTACCCTCTTGATGATATAACCCCCCATTTTTTTCACTCCCTACGCAGACATATCATCCAGCAAAATCAAAGCCATTTGTTTAATATATAACGATACTTGATAAAGCCTTGCTTAACGTGCGGCGAGTATATATTTCACAACAGGTGTAACCTGAAATCTCCCGCTTAACTAAGCATTTTTATACTATAACGGATTAATTATACGGCGTTATAAGGAATTTGTCAAACCAGGCACGCACATCGGCAAATAGGAATTTCAGGCAATGATGCCTGATAATACCGCATTTTGGATATGGATATACTATTTGCAGCCCGTAATAGAGGCTTACGAAGAAGTTTCCTTATAAATAATATAATACCTGTAATACCCGCATCAGCAAGAATCGGACGCAGGCATTGTAGATTCGCGTTCTATTATAGTACATGCAAGCATAACCTTCTGACCACGCTGTATATGTTTCCCGGCCAGAATATTTAATAAAACCTGTGTGGCTGTTTGACCCATATCAAACAAAGGGAGCGAAACCGTACTGAGTTTCGGCCTGCTTGCAGTTCCGATTTCACGGTTGTCAAATCCTATCAATGCGAGGTCCTTCCCGACCTGTATTTTATGTTCGGTGCAGTAATCAATCACACCTGCTGCCATTAAATCGTTATGGGCAAATATCGCGGTTACGCCAGATTGAATTAATTCTTTGCTTAATTCGTAACCTATATCCCGTTCCCAATTTCCATATACAATATGTTTTGGGTTAAAAGGTATTTTATTCGCATAAAGAGCTTCCTGATAGCCAAGAATGCGGTTGGCAGAGTGAATACTGTTTGTCGGACCTGCAATAACACCTATATCGCAATGGCCTCTGTCAATCAGCAACTGTGTAGCTTCATAGGCGGCTTTCTGATCATCGTAAAGCACGCAGGGGATATTGGGATCGGTGCTGTAGCAGTAGGTATAAACGAATGGTATTTCTTCGTAATTATATACAGGAGCAATTGCCCTGCTGTGATATCCTACATAAATGATGCCGTTTACCTGCTTTGACAGCATCGTGTCGACCTGCGAATGAACCAGTTTTGCGCATTCTTCGGGATCGGGCTGATTGCCGAAACGCTTGTTAAAACGCAGGTTGCCCAATATATAATGGTATCCGTTATTTTCACAGTAAGCATCAATACCGTCAACGATTTCCGGCGTATTAAAAACGGTAAGGTCTTCGGTAATAACACCTATTGTACGGCTTTGTCCGTTTTTCAGGCTTCGGGCGGTAAAATTCGGACGGTAATTAAGTTCACGTGCTATTTTCATTACATTGTTCACGGTTTCCTGGCTGATACCGCCTTTCCTGTTTAATACCTTCGATACAGTTGCTATGGATACATTTGCTTTCTCAGCAATTTCGCGTATAGTAGCCATTTATCCTTCCTCTTTTTAATTCCTTTTATATCTTCTATTTATATCTTCCATAGAAACATTACCACAAAAACGTTTAACATACAAGCCATATAAACATAGAATTACTAATAAATGGATAGAATAGCACATAAGTTGAATATTGGACGACAGATATGCTAATTACATAGAAAACGTTTAAATTTAGGCAGTTTGCACAAATAAAAATGCAAATTGCAATCAATATTAATAACAACGTTTTAAAAAAAATTATTTTTAGTACTTTACAAGTTTATTATTTGGTGATATAGTATTAATTGAAGTTAAACGTTTACCATAACAACAAACAATAAAGGAGCAGAATATGTTTTCGATATTGCAGATGCCGGAACTGGATCAGGTGGCTATTAATGATAAGCTGTGGAACCATTACACTAATATGGTTGCCGATGTCATAATTCCGTATCAATGGAACATACTGAATGATCGGATACCGGATGCTCCGCCGTCATATTGCCTTGAGAACTTCAGGATAACTGCGGGAGAAACGGCAGGAGAGCATAAAGGCGTGGTTTTCATAGATACCGATATTTATAAATGGCTGGAATCGGTGGCATATTGCATACATAACGGTACGGGTTCCCGTTTTGAAGCCATTGCCGATGAAGTTATAGATTTAATTGGCAGGGCTCAGCAAAATGATGGTTATTTAAATACATACTATACAATAGCCGAACCGGATGCACGCTGGAGCAATCTTGTGGAAGGGCATGAGCTGTACAGCGCAGGCCACCTTATTGAAGCCGGCGTGGCATATTACAAAGCAACGGGAAAAGACAAACTGCTGAACATATCCCGGCGCTTTGCCGATCTCATCTGTAGTGTTTTCGGATCCGGCGAAAACCAGATAAAAGGATATCCCGGCCATCAGGAGATTGAATTGGCATTGGTTAAATTATATCGTTTAACCGGTGACAGAAAATATCTTGAATGCGCTAAATTCTTTATTGAAGAGCGGGGAAAGCAGCCAAATTACTTTGAAGCGGAGATTTCAAAAAGAAACGGGCAGTTTTTGTTCCCGGAATTAAAAGATTACGATTTAAAATATTCACAGGCTCATGTCCCTGTCAGAGAACAGCGCACCGCCGAAGGACATGCTGTCAGGGCAATGTATATGTTCTGTGCAATGGCGGATCTTGCGGTGGAATATAAAGATGAGGAAATGCTTAATGTATGCCGGGAATTATGGCTTAATACGACGCGCAAACGCATGTACATTACGGGTGGAATAGGCTCGTCAGGACATTTCGAGAGATTCACGACAGATTACCATCTGCCGAATGCTTCGGCTTACTGTGAAACCTGTGCGTCAATAGGTCTTGCGCTTTTTGGCCGGCGTATGGCCGCAATCGAACATGATGCAAGTTATTATGACATAGTGGAACGGGCATTATATAATACTTTGCTTGCAGGTATAAGCATTGAAGGGGATCGTTACTTTTATGTAAATCCTCTGGAAGTTGTTCCTGAAGCATGCATGGACGCAACTTCTCTGAAGCATGTAAAACCGGTACGCCAGCGCTGGTTCAATGTGGCCTGCTGTCCTACCAATATAGCCCGCACGCTGGCTTCGTTGGGCCAGTACATATATGCGTATGATGAGAACACCGTTTATATTAATTTGTTCATATCATCTTCCTTCAGTTTTGAAGTCGGCGGTGAAAAGGCTGAGATTAGTATGGAAGTGGATCTTATCGACAGCGGAAATGTTTCAATTACCGTAAAGACTCCAACCGACAGAAGACTGCGCCTCGCAGTACGAATTCCCGAATATGATCGTACCCCTGAGTTCAGTATCGATGGTAAAAAGATACATACTGAAAGCGACAGGAATTATGCTATTGTCGAAGTTGAACAGGCAGGCAATCAAACGGTATTGATGAAACTTAAGCTAAAACCCAGATGGATAGCGTCCCATCCGAATGTATCGGAAAATTCGGGGAAAGTTGCTTTAATGAAGGGACCTTTTGTCTACTGTCTTGAAGAGATGGACAACGGGAGAAACCTCTCGTCGGTATTTGTTGATACAAAAGAGACTGTGGAAGAATACCGTGACGGATCACTGCCTCTCGGGCTGCCGTATCTGGTATACAAGGGCGGTCGCCTGACAGATGTAGAATGGAACGGGAATATATTATACGATGATGCGCGGTTTAATATTGAACCTACGGTTTTAAAAGCGGTTCCCTATGGAATATGGGGAAACCGGAAACCGGGCGAAATGATTGTCTGGCAGAAAGCTTTGCTCAGGTAGAATTAGCTTCAGCCTAAATTAGTTTATACGCAACATATGTTGTTGTATAAAAATACATAATAAAGGAGTGTTTTTGATGGAGAGAACAAGAAAAATCTTTGCGGTACTGTTGTGTGTCTTTATAATCATTGCTGCAGCGGCTTGTGCTCCGCAGAGTGCAGAAGCACCGAAGGAAACGACACCTGCTCAGAAGGAAGAGTCAGGTAAGTAGACTACTGAACCTGCAGCGCAGAAAAAAGTAAAGATCACCTATGCAAACTGGGGATCTGCGGACGAGATCAAGGTAGTTCAGCAGGCGGTCGACAATTTCAACGCTTCTCAGGACAAAATTGCGGTTGAAGTTATGCCGATTCCGTGGGAAAGCTACATGACGAAGCTTAATACAATGGCAACTGCAGGCGAGCTTCCGGACACGGCAATCATGAGTGAAGCCGGCGTACTGCAGTGGGCTTCCCAGGGTATGCTTGCCGATATCAGCGATATGTACGGCGCAGGCGAAAGCAAGCCGCTGGATTCCCTTGCGTTCAGGTATCAGGGAAAGGTAGTTGCATACTCGGTCGCAAACGAAATACTTATGCTATACTATAACAAAGATATGTTTGATGAAGCAGGCGTAGAGTACCCGCCTCTTTCCAAGGAAGACGCATGGACATGGGAAGAATTTATAGAAGTAGCGAAAAAACTGACAAAGGACAAAAATGGCAAAACTCCGAACGACCCGGGATTTGACCCTCAGAACATCGTGCAGTACGGCTGTCTTGTTGAGAACCTTCCGTGGCAGCTTGAAACATGGGCCATCTCGAACGGCGGAGGGTATTACAGTAAAGACGGTTCAGAAGTTATTATTGACCGTCCTGAAAGCATAGAGGGTATTCAAAAGGTTGCCGATCTGCATCTTGTACATCATGTAGCCCCGCTTTCAACAGGAGCCACCGATGACAGCATCCAGCGTTCTATCATAGCAAGGACATGCGCCATGGGAACAGGCGGACAGTGGAATATCGGTACCTGCCTTGCTTCCGCAAAAGAAGAGGGGTTGAATTACGGCATAGGCGTACTGCCTTATATGAAGGAGAAAGTAACACTGTGTACAGGCGGCCCGAACGTTGTGTTTAACCAGACAAAACACCTGAAGGAAGCGAAAGAGTGGCTGAAGTGGTATGCTAAGGAAGAAAACAGCTGGGGATTGATTGAATCCGGAATTTGGATGCCGACGCTCGAAAAATGGTATACAGATGAAACACTTATGCGTAAATGGGTCGAGAATCCGAACTTCCCGCCGTTTGATGAATATAAGAAATGTGTCATCGAAACTGCCAAAGATATGAGCATTACCAGATCTGCTTCATGGTATTATGTTAATAATACCAATGATTTCAACGACCTGTTGAATTCAATACTCGGTGACGTATGGACAGGCCGGACTACCGCAGCAGAGGCAATCACAAGCAACATAGAAGCTTTGAAGGCTGCATTCCGCGGCGAATAAACGCTGATATCAGTTAATAGCGAATTGAGTCTGGGTGGGTGTCCGCATGAAGTACGGTGTACATACACGCGGACACCCTTTTGACAATAAAACAGGGGTAAATATATAAAATATCAAAGCAAAAACAAAGTTGTACTCCGCCATAATATGCAAATAATAAGCAAAATATTCCGATATTATAATACGGAAATCTAAAATTCGGCAAAGGTGTTGTTATGAATAAAACGGTAAGAAAAAAACCCAGGTATTCATTAATGGCAAGGAAAGAAAGCATAACGGCGTATTTATGTCTGATTCCTGCATTTATCGGTCTAACATTTATTACATATCTTCCTCTTGCAGGTGTTTTCGGCATTGGATTTTTCAACTGGAAAGGTCTATCGGCACCTGTTTTTATTGGTTTTAGAAATTACATAAGGCTGTTTACAACAGACCCTTATTTTATTGATTCAATTAAGGTAACTGTATATTTTGCGGTATTGGCCGTATTCGGCAGTATGATATATTCATTTTACATAGCTATGCTTTTAAATCGTGAAATTCCGGCTCGCGGGTTTTGGCGCGCGGTATTTTATCTGCCTTATATCCTGCCTGCTGCAGCAGTGTATATTGGCTGGTCATGGCTGTATGAATCAAATTTCGGTTTGTTTAACTACTTTTTATCGGAGTTGGGAATAAATAAGATTAAGTTTTTGAGTGATTCACTATATGTTGTGCCGTCACTTGCGCTTATCGCGGTATGGACAAGCGGAAACCTGATAGTTATTTTTCTGGCTGGTCTCCAAAATGTATCAAGAGTCTATTACGAAGCTGCACTAATAGACGGTGCGAACGCTTTTCAGCGTTTTTTCAGAATAACGGTGCCATGCATGACGCCGATAATATTTTATAATCTCTTAATGAGCCTTATAACGAACATGCAGGTTGTTGTGCCCGCGCTGGCACTTACTGACGGCGGTCCGGGCAATGCTTCCATGTTTATGACCTATCTTATGTACCGCTATGCGTTCAAGAACAACCATTTAGGATATGCATGCGCTATCTCGTTTGTGTTTTTTGTGATTATTGCCATTTTCACAGCGATATTGTTTGCTACGTCAAAAACATGGATTTTTTACGAGGGGGACAGCAAATGAAACAAATTGACATAAAAACAGGGTCTTATAAAAGCATAAAGCAAAGCAGGAAAATTGCCGATATTGCGTCAATGATTATGGTTGTTATTATGGCGGCGGCTGTAATGCTTCCGATTTGGTGGATATTACGTTCAGCTCTGATGACAAATGCCGAACTGTATAAGTATCCGCCTGACTTCCTTCCCCCGAAATGGCGCTTTTACAATTTTGTCGAAACATTGGAGTATTTTAGGTTCTGGCTGTATCTGAAAAATACAATGACAATTATTGTCCCGTCGGTTATAGGAGGAACGATTACCGCTACTATATGCGGTTATGCTTTTGGACGGCTGGAGTTTAAAGGAAAGAAATTTATATTTTCTCTTTGCGTCGGCTCAATGCTCCTGCCGAACATGGTAACACTTGTCCCGCTGTACATAATGTGGTCGCGTGTTTTTGGATGGGCTGACACTTACTGGCCTTTGATACTTCCGCACTTTACCGGAGGAGGAGCATTCAGTATTTTCTTGATCAGGCAGTTTATCAAAACGATTCCGAGAGAACTGGATGAGGCAGCAAAGATAGATGGAGCCGGTTATATGCGAATTTTGTGGAGTATTCTTGTTCCTTCTATCCGCTCCGCGATGATTGTTGTTGCTTTGCTGCTTTTTATATCGCTTTGGAACGATATGCTGCAGCAGTTGGTATATATAAACACGCCGGATAAATTCACAATAGCGATAGGCCTTAATCTTTTCAGAGGGGCATTAAAAGCTGATTGGTCAAAGCTTATGGCTGCGACCTGCATGTCCTTCACCCCGGGTTTGGTATTCTATTTGATTGGCCAGCGGTATTTTATAGAAGGAATTGTTATGACGGGATTAAAGAGCTGAATCATAATCTGTCGATTTTACGATATGCATGAAAAAAGCCTGCAAACCAGTAGGCTTTTTTTGCTATCGTTCTTCAGGTTTTACTTTTTGAAATATTGTACAATAACGTATTTGAACTATTGTACAATAACGGAAACAAAGAGCTCCATTTGCAAGAGCTAGTAGTTATTTGGTATGAATTGCTGGTTTGTGTTATAATAACCTCACCCGTTACCGAAATCAAAGATTTCGAACGGGTACCCGAGAACATTGCATCATGAATATATTCGTTAGACTTAAGGCTGAAGAATTCATGATTAAATAACCTCACCCGTTACCGAAATCAAAGATTTCGAACGGGTGCCCGAGAACATTGCATCATGAATATATTCATTTGATTTTAGGCTGAATAAATTCATGATATAATAGGTAATTAATGCCGGAATTTTCCGAAAAGATGAACTTCCGGGAAGCTGCTGAGTTTTTAAGTGCAAGGGGCATAAAATGGATACTGTATCGATTGAACGCTGCAAGAATTATGAATATGACAATGTGTATAATTGCGTTGAAAAGCTTATCGACAACCTTGGAGGCTGGAAAGCTTTTATAAAACCCGGTGACAGGGTGGCGGTAAAACCGAACCTTTTAAGATATAAAAAGCCTGAAGAAGCAGCTACAACCCATCCCGCCGTTGTTAAAGCAATTATATCACAGGTTCAGAGTGCGGGCGGGAATATTATTATAGCGGAAAGTCCGGGCGGGCCGTACAGCCGGACAATGCTCCGTCATGTCTACAGGGCGACCGGAATTGAGAAGGTGGCCGATGAAACCGGTGCCGTATTGAACTACGATTTAAGGGTTACGAAGATTAACAGGCCTCAGTCCAAATATGTTAAAAGCTTTGAAATACTGAAACCGCTTGCGGATGCCGATGTTATTATTAATATACCGAAGCTGAAAACTCATGCGATGATGGTATATACCGGAGCGGTAAAAAATATGTTCGGCGCCGTCGCAGGCACGGCTAAAGCCGACTTACATCTAAGGATGCCTGAATATAATGACTTTGCGGACAGTTTGATTGATATATATCTCGGTGCAAAACCGGCAATCAGCATTATGGATGCGGTTGAAGGGATGGAAGGGTATGGACCGAGTGCGGGAACGCCAAAACATATCGGCCTGCTGCTCGCATCTTCCAGCGGTTTTGCACTGGATGTTACCGCGGCAAAAATTATCAGGCTTTCGCCTGATAATGTCCCGGTTCTGAGAAACGCAAAAAAACGCGACCTTGTTGATGAAAATAATATTAATATAATTGGTGAGAATATTGAAAACGTAATATGTAATGATTTTGATATCCCGGCTTTATATGGCGCTAAACGTCAAAATATCATAAAGAGAAGCTTTCTTAATCTGATAAAAAAGCAGTCAAGACCGAAACCGGTGATATCAGCGGAAAAATGCGCACGCTGCGGTAACTGCGTGAAAATTTGTCCCGCTGCGGCTTTTGTCTATGACAACCGTAATATTCCGTCCATTGATTACAAAAAATGCATTCGTTGTTTTTGCTGCCATGAATTGTGTGATTATAAAGCGGTTGATATACGCAGGGGGGTTGTTTCAAGGTTAATGACGGATAGAAGGTTTTCAGGATTTCGTTAATGACGCAAAAAGCTGTAAGATGGCTTGTTGCCGCCGTTACCGGGAAAAAGAGTAACAAGTTTGATTCGCGGTGTTTTGCAGGCAGTTGGATTGGTTCGCCTGTTCAATTAGTGTGCAAAATCTGTCGATATATGTTAATATTAATATACATATGGGTATGTTTATTTCGGACAGAAAAAACCAGCACAAAAAACATACCCCTTAATATATAGCAGAACATAATTAGCGAGCGTAGGAGAGTTTTATGAACGTAGAATACATAAACCCGTTTATTGAAGCCAGCCAGCAGGTATTTCAAATGGTGACAGGAATTAAACCGACCCTGGGAAAAGTACATCTTAAGAATTCACCGTATCCAAGTGACTCTGTTGCAGTTATAGTTGGCCTGACAGGCAAATTGCGCGGGCAGGTAATAATGTCGTTAAATATTAAAACCGCAATATCGATTGCGTCAATCATGATGGGAGGCGTGACGATAGATGCATTCGATGATTTACCGAAAAGTGCCATAGCGGAATTAGGAAACATGATTATGGGGAATACTGCTACCATATTGTTTACAAAAGGGATAGGCATTGAAATTACTCCCCCGTCATTGCTTATGGGTGAGAAAATTACGGTTTCGCAGACCAGCATGAGGACCATATGCGTTCCGCTGAACTTGGGCGGCAATGGAAAAGTCACCATTGATATTTCCTTGGAAAAAGATTTAACGCTATATTAACAAAGCGAAGTGTTTATAGATGCAGCTAAATATAGTGCTTGTTGAACCTGAAATACCACAGAACACCGGTAATATTGCCCGAACGTGCGCTGCTACCGGAGCAATTCTTCATCTTATTGAGCCTCTTGGCTTTTCCGTTTCAGACAAATATTTGAAACGTGCCGGTCTCGATTACTGGCATATGGTTCAGATACATTTTTACAAGAGCTTTGATTTATTGAAAAGTAAGTTTTCCGGGGTTCCGTTTTATTTTGTGTCAACAAAGGCAAAATATGTTTATTCGGATATTGTTTATCCCGACGAATGTTTTTTCGTTTTTGGAAAAGAAACCGCGGGATTGCCGGAAAATTTGCTTAAAGAAAATTATGAGCACTGTATAAGAATTCCGATGCTTGAATCCATTCGATCGTTAAACCTGTCAAATTCTGTAGCGATTGTAGTTTATGAGTTTTTCCGCCAAAAGGGGTTTGCTGATTTACAAAAAAGCGGATTCATTCAAAACGGAAATTAGAAAACAACAGGAAGGAGGAGATTGCCATAAAAAGAAAACGAATAGCGGTTTTAACCAGCGGGGGAGACGGCCCCGGATTAAACGCGGCAATCCGTGCCGTAGTGAAAACGGCAATTAATAATTACGGTTACGAAGTAATTGGATTTCGTGACGGATATAAAGGGCTTGTGGAAAACCGTTTTAAAAAAATGACACTGTCTGACGCATCAGGACTGTTGGATAAAGGCGGCACTATTCTTGGCACAACGAAACGTTACGATCCTTTTCACGTTATTTTGCCGGGAAAAGAAGATAAATCAGGAACGGATATGAGCGACAGAATAAAGGAAAACCTTGCAATGCACTCAATAGATTGTTTGGTGATTATCGGCGGCGGCTCTACCATACGGTATGCGGCTAAACTTGCTAAAAAAGGAATTCCGATTGTGGCGATCCCAAAAACGGTCGAAAATGATGTATATGGAACAGATATAACAGTCGGATTTATGACCGCGGTCAATACTGCGACTGAGGCTATCGACAAACTACATTCTACCGCGGAATCCAATCATAGGGTAATGATTCTGGAGGTTATGGGTCTGATATCCGGCTGGATTGCGCTGGAGTCCGGCATAGCAGGCGGAGCCGATGTTATACTGATACCTGAGGTCCCTTACGATATTAATAAAGTGGCAAGAGCTATTTTTGAAAGGAAGAACGCAGGCAAAGGATTCAGCATAATTGTGGCGGCAGCCGGAGCGGGGGCAAAGTTAAAACCGGGAATTGAAAAAAACAACACGATATATGGCACCGGTATTTACCATGAAGGAGAATGCAGCAGTCTTGGCGCCGAGTTGGAAAAACTGACTTCGATAGAGCATCGTATAACCGTACTTGGGTATTTGCAGCGCGGCGGAGAGCCATGCCCGTTTGACAGGATCCTCGCGACCCGTTTCGGAGCCTCGGCTGTTAAATTGGTCGAAAAAGGCGAATATAACCGGATGGTCTGTATTGAGCATCAGCAGGTTAAATCCGTTCCGCTTGATGAAGTGGCCGGCAAAGCGCGGGTTGTATCAGAAAACGAGGAACTTGTCCATATAGCAAGGGACATGGGAGTGTCCTTCGGAGACTAAACAATTGTGCACGTATGATTAATAAGGAGTGAAAATTTCTGGTTTATGCAGTGGAAAGAAATAGAGATATCGGATAAGGAGTTATTTGATAATATTTTCAGGAAATTAAACTCACAGGCGTCCGAAATGGTTTTTTCAAATATGTTTATGTGGAGAAGAAGCTACAACACACGTTTTACGATAGCAAGCAACATGCTTCTGATGGTATCAAACTCTAGAAGATACCCTCCTTTTGCGTTCTGTCCTTTACCGGTTGGCGAATTTCGCAGCGAGGATTTTGTAAGCGCTGTTTACACGCTGAAAGAATATTTTGACAGTCGGGGATGGAAACTTGTTTTTGGACGTATTGAAGAGAATATGGTCGGATTATTTAAAGAATATCTTGACTTAAAATTGATAATTAAAAAAATAGATGCGATTTCGGACTACATTTACAGCACCGAAAGCCTGATAACACTTGCCGGTAAAAAACTAAGCGCAAAGCGAAACCACATAAACAGATTTATGAGGGAATATGGAAGCTTTGAATATGTGGAACTTAAAAAAGAGCATATTGATGAGTGCAAGAGGATTTTTGACAAGTGGTGTGAAAAAAATGAAGCAAGCGGAGCCTACGACTGTGAAGCAGACTCTCCCGAATGTGAGAGATGGGCTTGTTATGAACTGCTTGACAATTGGGATTGTTTCCCTGAACTGAAAGGGGCTCTGATTAAAGTTGACGGATCTTTTGAGGCGTTTACAATAGGAGAATTACTGAACGAAGATACCGCGGTTATTCATATAGAAAAGGGGAATACCGATATACACGGAATATATGCCGTTATCAACCGGGAATTTGTCACGAGAGTATTTCCGAATACGAAATTTATAAACCGTGAGGAAGATATGGGGAAAAGCGGGCTAAGAAAGGCAAAAATGTCATATATGCCAATCACGAAAGTCTATAAATACACCATTTGCCCCGTTTTTAAATAGGTATGCTCTGAAAGCACCCGAATTTTTTATTCTCCGTCGTCGTCACCGAATGCACCCGAACCAGGGCCGCGTACCCACCGGAACGCGGCAGCAATGCCTCGACCCGTTAACTACCCGCTGTGTTGTGGCATTATTCCCGCGGGTCCTGCTTCGGGTACTTTCGAACAATAATAACCAATAAACGGAAAAAAAGGCTCGCATTTTATTGACAAGCATAGCGGCTTTTGTTATAAATATAACGTAATGATATGCCCAGGTGTATCACAACAGCGTTAAAAATTGCTTTGCAATTCTTAACGCTGTTCCAGCAATCTTGTTTCCATTTCTTAGGAAAAAAAGACGGAGGAAAACAGATGTTCAGCAATCCTAAAGTAGCGGTTATAATGGGCAGTGATTCCGATTTTCCGGTCGTTGAAGGCTGTATAAAGGTATTAAAAGATTTTGGGGTGGATTTTAAGGTAATGGTATGTTCCGCCCACAGGACACCCGATAAAGCCGCGGCATTCTCCCGGAAAGCCGAAGAAAACGGTTATGACGCGATAATAGCCGCTGCCGGGAAAGCGGCGCATCTTCCGGGCATACTTGCGGCATATACGGTGCTTCCCGTTATAGGCCTGCCGATAAAGTCGTCAACACTTGACGGGCTGGATTCTCTTTTGTCCATTGTTCAGATGCCCGCCGGGATTCCGGTGGCAACCGTGGCTATAAATGGGAGTGAAAATGCCGCCCTGCTCGCGGTCCAGGTACTCGCGGGCAAATATCCCGAATTGAGGGAAAAGCTCCGCCGGTTCAAAGAGGATATGAGAATATCGGTTGAAGAAAAGGATAAGCATTTAAGAAATAAACTTAACGAGCATTACTATGCGTAATACATTGGAAAATTCGTGGCCGGGGCGGGATGCAGGGTGTCATCCGGCCGCTTTAAGTTTTTAAAAAAAGTGAAACGGGAGGAGCGGAAAGCATGACAAGTTACAGGGATGCGGGTGTTGATGTAACTGCCGGGTATAAAGCTGTTGAACTTATGAAAAAGCATGTGGAAAAGACGATTCGTCCTGAAGTGCTTACCTGCATCGGAGGTTTTGGAGGTTTATTCTCACTGGAGAATATTGATATAAAAAAGCCGGTTCTGGTTTCAGGCACCGACGGTGTCGGTACGAAACTAAAACTGGCTTTTTTAGTGGATAAACATGATACCGTCGGGATCGATTGTGTTGCAATGTGCGTTAACGATATTATATGCAGCGGCGCGCAGCCATTGTTTTTTCTTGACTACATCGCAACCGGCAAAATATATCCCGAGAAGATAGAAAGAATCGTGAAAGGCATATCCGACGGATGCCAAATGGCGGGGTGCGCGCTGCTCGGCGGAGAAACCGCGGAAATGCCCGGCTTTTATTCTGAACATGAATATGATCTTGCCGGTTTCGCGGTTGGTATAGTTGACAGGGACAAAATTATTGACGGCAGGTTAATAAAAGAAGGGGACAAAATTATAGGTCTTGCTTCAAGCGGGGTACACAGCAACGGTTTTTCGCTTGTAAGGAAAATAATCGATATCAATAAACTGTCGCTGGATTCGTATAACGGTGAATTGGGCGCCGTTATAGGAGAAACACTGCTTGAGCCGACGCGGATATATGTAAAAGCGATACAAAGCGTGCTGAAAAAATATGAGATTAAAGGAATAGCAAATATTACCGGGGGCGGCTTCATTGAAAATATTCCGAGAATAATCCCGGAAGGATTAAGGGCTGTTATCAGTAAGGGTACATGGCCGGTTCTTCCTGTTTTTGATTTTATTAAGAATTTGGGAAGCGTACCCGAGACTGATATGTTTAACACATTCAATATGGGCATTGGAATGGTTATTGTCGCCGACAGCGCAATAAGCGGTGAATTGACGGCGTATTTGAACGAAATAGGCGAAAACGCCTATTTGATAGGTGAAATTGAAAAAGGCGAGGGACAAATACATATATGCTGAATATAGGTGTAATGGTATCCGGAGGGGGTACAAACCTTCAAGCCATATTGGACAGGATAGAGGACGGAACGTTAAGCGATTGTCGGGTTGTCACCGTCGTTTCAAGCAGGGAAGGCGCTTATGCGCTCGAGCGGGCAAAAAAACACGGAATTAATACAACCGTCATTTCCAGGAAAAATTTTAACAGCATTGACGAGTATGATCAGGCGCTAATACGGCATATGCGAAGCCATAAGGTCGGGCTCGTGGTTCTTGCGGGGTTTTTAAGCCTTCTTGGCGAGAGATTTGTACAGGAATATAAAAATTCGATTATAAACGTACATCCGTCGCTTATCCCTTCATTTTGCGGCAAAGGCTATTATGGGATAATACCGCATCAAAAAGCGTTGGAATACGGGGTAAAAATTACCGGAGCCACCGTGCATTTTGTCGAACCGGAATATGATTCAGGTCCTATTATACTCCAGAAGGCGATCGAAGTTTTGCCGGACGACACGCCCGAAATCCTTCAAAAGAGAGTTATGGAGCAGTGCGAGTGGCAGATCCTTCCTGAAGCGATACGTTTATTCTCGCAGGGAAGGCTCTCGGTTGAAGGACGAAAAGTTATTATCAAATAGTTTGTTGCCTGGCATTCTTAAATTATGAGTGATATATTTGAATATAATATATTTATTTTTGATTGGAGTGGTTTTTGTGTTGAAAAGAGCGTTGATAAGCGTTTCCGACAAGACGGGCATTGTAGAATTCGCGAAAGAACTGCAGAGCCTCGGAATAGAAATTATCTCCACAGGGGGTACCGCTTCCCTGCTTGAAAAAAACGGCGTTAAGGTAATGGGGATCTCGGAGATTACAGGTTTTCCCGAGTGCCTTGACGGAAGGGTAAAGACCCTTCATCCGAAGGTTCATGGGGGCTTGCTCGCAATACGAAGCAATCCGGATCATATGAAACAGATTAAGGAACTCGGAATTGAACCGATAGATATGGTAGTAGTAAACCTGTACCCTTTCAAACAGACAATACTGAAGGGCAACGTATCTATAGAAGAGGCTATTGAAAATATAGATATCGGAGGCCCGACAATGCTCCGTTCGGCCGCGAAAAATTACCAGGATGTTGTTGTTCTCGTAGACCCGGCCGATTACGAGCCTGTGCTTAACGAACTCAGGCAGACACAGGAAGTATCGCTTAAAACAAAATTCCGCTTAAGCTACAAGGTATTTGAACACACAAGCCATTACGATACGCTTATCCAGCAGTATCTGCGCTCAAAGCTTGACGAGGAGTTTTTTCCGGCAACACTTACACTTACGTTTGAAAAGGCGCAGGACATGCGCTATGGGGAGAACCCTCACCAGAAAGCGGTATTCTATAAAGAAATCGGCACCTGCGTAGGCTGTCTTACCGAAGCTGAACAGCTTCACGGAAAGGAACTGTCGTTTAATAACATTAACGACGCAAACGGCGCATTGGAGTTATTGAAAGAGTTTGACGAGCCGACGGTTGTAGCAGTAAAGCACGCAAACCCGTGCGGCGTCGGCAGTGCCGATTCGATTTATGAAGCATATATGAAAGCGTATGAAGCCGATCCTGTTTCGATATTCGGCGGCATAGTAGCGGCAAACAGGGAGATAGACGCAAAAACGGCGGAGGAAATGAATAAAATTTTCCTTGAAATAGTAATAGCTCCTTCTTTTACGGAACAGGCTCTTGAAATATTGAAGAACAAAAAAAATATACGCCTGCTGAAGCTGCCCAATATATCACAGAAAATACCCGAGGGTGCGTACGACATGAAGAAGGTGGGCGGCGGGCTTCTGGTACAAAATATAAACAACGTGCTTTATGACGATGAAGATATTATGGTTGTAACCGAAAAACAGCCTGACGCGGAGGAACTTGAAACGATGAAGTTCGCTATGAAAGTTGTAAAACATACGAAATCAAATGCGATAGTTCTCGCGAAAAACAAGCAGACAATTGGTATCGGACCCGGCCAGGCAAACCGTATAACCTCGGCGAGGATAGCGATTGCAAATGGAAAAGAAAAATGCAAAGGCGCGGTTATGGCGTCGGACGCTTTTTTCCCGTTCCCGGACTGTGTTGAGGCCGCGCATGAGGCGGGTGTTACCGCTATAATACAGCCAGGCGGCTCGGTAAGGGATAATGAATCTATCGAAGCCTGCAATAAATATGGTATAGCCATGGTATTTACGGGGAAAAGACATTTTAAACATTAAAACCCTGTACCCTTATATATTCGTTTTGAGTTAACGCCGGCCCAACAGGGGCCGGTGTCTTAAAGACATTGATAAATACGGGATGGAGGAAGAAAATGAACATACTTGTAGTCGGTTCCGGCGGAAGGGAGCATGCTATTATATGGAAACTGGCTCAAAGCAGCCGGGTAAGCAGATTATACTGCGCGCCGGGAAACGGCGGCATAAGCGAGCTTGCCGAATGCATTCCCGTTAGCGTAAACAATATTGAAGGAATTGTCGAAGCGTCTAAACAGATAAAAGCGGATATGGTTGTTGTCGCTCCTGATAATCCGCTCGCGGACGGAATGGTAAACGCGCTCGAAGACGCCGGAATAAGGGCTTTCGGCCCGAGACGCGAAGCGGCATTGATTGAAGCCAGCAAGGCGTTTTCAAAAAATCTTATGAAAAAATACTATATCCCTACGGCCGAATATATGGTATTTGACGACAGCAGGCAGGCAAAACTTTACCTGAAGGATGTTGAGTATCCTGTTGTCGTTAAAGCCGACGGCCTCGCTTTGGGAAAAGGTGTTATTATATGTAACAATCCCGATGAAGCCGGCGAAGCGGTGTCTAATATAATGGAAAAGAAACAGTTTGGGGATTCAGGCAGTAAAGTTGTTATAGAAGAATTTCTTGAGGGTAGAGAGGTTTCAATATTAGCGTTTACCGACGGGAAAACAATTATCCCGATGCTAAGCTCCCAGGATCACAAACGGGCACTGGACGGTGATAAGGGTTTAAACACAGGCGGTATGGGCACATTTTCGCCGAGCCCGTTTTATACTCCCGATATCGAAAAGGCATGTATCGAAAAAATATTCCTGCCCACGGTCAACGCGTTAAACAACGAAGGCAGGACTTTTAAAGGGGTGCTGTACTTTGGCCTTATTCTTACGGAAAAGGGGCCTAAGGTGCTTGAATACAACGCCCGGTTCGGAGATCCCGAAACCCAGGTGCTGCTCCCGCTTTTAAAAAATGATCTTGTTGATGTCTTCGACGCTGTTATTGACGGAAGGCTGCATGATATAAAAATCGAATGGAAAGACGAAGCCTGCGTATGTGTTATCATGGCGTCGGGCGGGTATCCCGGAGAGTACCGGAAGGGTTTCAGGATAACAGGAATGGATGAGGCATTGAAGGATACGAATGTTGTTATTTTTCATGCCGGAACCAGGAGAACCGACGGTCAGTATTATACCGACGGCGGCCGTGTCATCGGCGTTACCGCATGCGGCGTGAATATAGACAAGGCGAGGGAGAGAGCGTACGAAGCCGTATCAAAAATTAATTTTGAAGGGGCCCATTACAGGAGAGATATAGGACTGAACCTTCACCGCTCCTGAAAAACCTCTATTGTCCCTGTCCTTGCGACAGTTCGCTTTCTATTTCCCGCAGGTTGGACGTGACAAGGTTTGTTCTTAACACCAACAGGTTCAAATCCTGCTTCTGGACGGAATTATTCAGGTCCGCCAGTGAGAATTCAAGCATCTGGAAGCTTTGTGATTGATCGTTTTGCATTAACGGTTTTAGTTTTGAGAATTCCTGCTGAAGCAGGTTGGCAAGTTCCTGGGACTTTTCCCAGTCACCCTGCCCGGCAAAAAAATGAATACCCACTGTCAGGCTTTGTATACGCTTTAACTCTGCGGGTATTTTTGTCCTGTAATAGCTTGAAAACGCGGCAAGCGCTTCTGCCATCCGAAATGCCGCGATTTGCGCATTTTCAATATCTTCTTCCATAATAAACCGCGACATGTCTTCAAGCGCCGCATTGAAATACCCTGTCTGATTTGTTGAAATACCTTTATTCACCAGTTCCGGCTGGAGGCTGTTCCAGGTAAAGTAAAGGCTGTCGGTAAGCACCTTTATCATTTTCCAGTTCTCTTCGTTCCACTGCGAAATACCGAACAGGCTTTGTTCCTGCTTAAAAGTTTTTTCGGTTTCTTTGGCATCGGTTTTTTGTGCATCTTCTTCCGGTTTTTTATCCTGCCCGTTTTCCTGCTCCTTGTTCTCTTTTTCTTCGCCTCCCTGCCCTTTGCTTCCTTTTTCTTCGCCGGAACCGCCGTTTCCCTGTTCTTCGCTCTTTTTACCCTCTTTTTCGCCCTGCTGCTTTTCTTCGCTTCCGGCTTCACTTTCCTGTTCTTTTTTATCTGACTCGCCATTGCCGGTTTGCTCTGCCGTGTCCATTTTCCCGGTTCGGTCAGCGGTAATTTCGGCCAGCATTTGGATTTGCTGCGTTTTAAGCTGCTCTACCATATCCCGGCTGCCGAATATAGGCCCGTTAAGCAATGTAACGATTTGGTCAAGTTCTTCGTACGCCTGTTCCATCGTATTTGGAATTTGCTCGGCTTCTTCCTCCTTTGCCGATTTATCTTCACCCGGACACCCGGAAAGCGATATAATCTGAATCAAAATGATAAAAAATAAAAGGATCTTTTTGCACATACCATTTCACCCTTCTTATATTTTCTTCCTTTCAGTGGTTTCTTATACAATAGAAAATTCTTTTTGAATGAATGTATCAATTGCGGGCAGAATAAATCCGAAAGGAGTTGATACGCATGTTATGGATTATAGCCGCTGTTCTTTTCGGTTTATGGCTGCTCGGAGTATTAACCGCTTATACGCTGAACGGGCTTATACACATTCTTCTGGTCGTTGCAATCATAACCGTTGTTGTACGGCTTATAAGGGGAAAAAGGGTTTTTAACAGGTAATAAATATATTCGGAAGCTGCTTTGTTTAGCCCGAATAAACCGCTGTAAGGAATAAAAAAACCGGGTTTTTATATCAACCCGGGGATATATTCAAATTAAGTTTGTCCTGTATCTCTTTTAGGGTATCTGCCGATTTCTTAAGCATTGCTTCTTCCTCGCTGCTTAACGGTATTTCAAGAATACGGTTAACCCCGTTTCTGTCCACTACCGTAGGAACGCTCAGGCATACGTCGTAAATATCGTACTGTCCTTGAAGCAGGCTTGACACCGTTAATATTGAAAATTCGTCACGCATTATTGCTTCGGTAATTCTTTTCACCGCGAGAGCTACTGCATAGTAAGTAGCTCCTTTTGCGTTAATTATTTCATAAGCGGCATTTTTTACATCATTGAATATTTCCTTGCGTTTTTGGCCTCCTGTACAGCATTGGCACATTTCGCAGTATTTCTCCATCTTTATTCCGGCTATTGTTGTAGTGCTCCATACGGGCAGTTCGGTATCACCGTGCTCTCCGATTATATATCCGTGAATATTGCGCGTATCAACACCAACATGCTCTCCTATCAAATAACGAAACCTGGCGGTATCCAATACGGTGCCCGAACCTATAACTTTCCCGACAGGCCAGCCGGATATTTTCGAAACAACATATGTCAATATATCGACAGGGTTCGTTACGACGAGTATTATCGTTTCATCGGGTGAATTATACTTAACTATCTCGGGAACAATGCGTTTAAAAATTTCAGTATTCTTATATACAAGATCGAGCCTTGTTTCGCCCTCTTTTTGATTCGCTCCCGCCGAAATGATGACTATATCCGAGTCCCTGCTGTCTTCATAAAAACCCTGGTATATTTTAACCGGCATCGCAAACGGCATCCCGTGATTCAAATCCATTACTTCGCCTTTTGCCTTTTTTTCATTAAGGTCTATTAATACCATTTCCGAAAACAAACCGCTTGTCATAAGCGTATAGGCGGTTGTTGAACCAACAAATCCCGTTCCGACAATTGTTACTTTGCGAACATCTTTCGTACTCATATTCGTAACGCACCCTTTCAAAAAAGATTTACGAGCGGCATTTTTATTATAGTATATTTTCCCACAGAATATCCGGGAATAAACAAACAGTGACGCAGGCTTTCGTAAAATATACTCTATACGCATGACTGTTCTGTATAAGGTATTAACACATAAAATGCAAGAAAAAAAGTGATTTAGAACTTCTATGGAAGATCCTGTTATGTTATATTAATTGTAAACACCCGAACCAGGACCCGCGTAAATAGTGTCGTATAAAAAGCAGGTGGCTCTGGTGCTTTCGGTGATGATGAGCGGCACGAATACAGGATTAAGGAGGAATTAAAATATGCGTAAATTTATTGATGAAAATTTCATGCTTCAGAATGAAACGGCGAAAACACTGTATTTTAAATACGCGAAGGACATGCCGATTATCGACTATCACTGTCATTTAAACCCGAAAGAGATAGCCGAGAATAAAAAATATGAAAATATTACCGAACTCTGGCTCGGCGGCGATCATTACAAATGGCGCGCAATCAGGAGCAACGGCGTCGATGAGAAATATATCACAGGCACGGCGGAACCGAAGGAGAAGTTTATGAAATTTGCCGAAACCATGCCGTACCTGCTTGGAAACCCGATTTATCACTGGACTCACCTTGAACTCAAACGATATTTCGGCATAGATAAGATTCTTTCGCGTGAAACCGCGGAAGAAATATGGGACACATGCAACGCGATGCTGAAAAGCGACGATTTATCTGCGCGCGGGCTAATCCTCAAATCAAATGTCGAAGTCATATGTACCACCGACGACCCTGTGGACAACCTTGAATACCATAGGGCGATCAGGGAGGATAAAAGTTTTCCGGTTAAAGTATTACCGGCTTTCAGGCCGGATAAAGCGCTTAATATTCACCTGGACGGGTTCAGTGAATATATCGGGGTTCTCGGAAAGGTTTCCGGAATAAACATAACAAGCGTTTCCGCACTAAAGGAAGCCCTTGTAAAAAGGCTTGATTTCTTTGATAAGAACGGGTGCAAAGTGTCTGATCATGGGTTGGATTATGCTGTATACGAGATAGCCGATACTGCGGACATTGAAAATATTTTTCAAAAGGGTCTTAAAGGCCGGCCGCTGCAGCAGTTTGAAGCCGATAGATTTAAAACGCATATGCTTTTATTCCTTGGCCGTGAATACGCGAAAAGAGGCTGGGCCATGCAGCTTCATCTTGGAACAATGCGCAACAATAACACCCGGATGTTTAAATTAATCGGCCCCGATACCGGCTTTGACGCAATGGGGGATTTCTGTCAGGCTAAGTCCCTGGCAGGATTCCTTGACAATCTGTTTAGTACCGGAGAGCTGCCAAAAACGATCATATACTGTTTGAACCCCTGCGACAATGAAGTTATTGCTTGTTTAACAGGTTGTTTCCAGGGAACCGAGGCTCCCGGTAAGATTCAGTTCGGTACAGCCTGGTGGTTTAATGACCATAAAGACGGAATGGAGAAGCATATGATTGCGCTTGCCAATCTTGGTCTTTTCAGAAGATTCGTAGGAATGCTCACCGATTCAAGAAGCTTTTTGTCATATACAAGGCATGAATATTTCCGAAGGATATTGTGCAATCTTGTGGGAAGATGGGCCGAGGCCGGAGAAGTGCCGATGGATATCGAAATGCTTGGCGCAATGGTTCGGGAAATCTGTTATTACAACGCGAAAAACTATTTCGGTTTTTAGTAATAAATGCCGCGGTATGGCGGGTTACCCGAAGGTAAACTTTAAAAAATGACAGGAACTGTTATAATGATAGTTCCTGTCATTTACCTTTATCATTGAAACCTGTTAAAAATTTTTACCATAAAAAATTTCGTGCATTTCTTTCCACAACTTCTCACGTATATACTCTTTTTCTTCCGGGTCCAGATCTATTTCATCAACCTCGAAAAGGTAATTATCAAGATTAATCTCTTTAAGAAGCATTTTTGTATGAAATATGTTTTCCTGATATACATTGACATCAATCAGGTTATAGCGGTTTATAACGCTCTGAGGGATATAATTCTGTATTGAATTTATCGAATGATCGATAAAATGCTTCCGTCCGTCTTCGTCCCTGGTAAAACCTCGAACCCTGTAGTCCATAATAATTATATCCGAATCAAAACTGTTAATGAGAAATTCGAGCGCGTTCAACGGTGATATTTGCCCGCACGTCGAAACGTCAATATCAACTCTGAAAGTTGATATTTCTTCATCGGGATGGCTTTCAGGATATGTATGCACCGTCACATGGCTTTTATCAAGATGAAATACCACCGAATCCTTATTGGGAATAATACCGCCATTACAGGAAATATCAAGCGTGTTGGGCGGTAAATCTTTTTCCGCAATCATGCACGTAACGCTGGCTCCCTGGGGTTCATAATCCTGTTTCGCAATATTAAGAATTTTCGCGCCGATTATTTCCGTAACATTTGTGAGGATTTCGGTCAGCCTGGAAGAATTGTACTGTTCATCAATATATTCAATATATTTTTTTTTTGTCTTCAGGCGTTTTCGCATAGCATATATCGTAGATATTAAAGCTTAAGGATTTGGTAAGATTATTAAAACCGTATAATCTGAGTATTTTTGAATTCTGAACCATTCCACCCAGCTCCTTTATATCGATATTAATTTTATTCCTCAACTCTACAGGTGGAGTTTCGGTTTATTCCGTTGTTTCAAAAAACAATTATAGCATATATGATACCGAAATCAAACTTTCAGAAGTTTATCAAAAACAGCAGTCCGGTCCGGACTGCTGCGACTAACGGTTTTAATACTACTCATTGAAAACTTCGGTTGAAAAAACCGGTGTGTTTTCCAGGGTATCGTGGACAGGGCAATGTTTTTCAATGAAGTCCACAAACTTTTCAATTTCATCTTTTGAATTGTTGGCTTTAATATAAAAGCGGGTAGTAATTTTTGAAAAACCGATTTTGGCTTCTTTGTTTTTGCCTAAAAAGCCATCAGGGTCCAATATGCCTTCCAGTTCAATGCGTATATCCTGAAGATTTATTCTGTTCTTCTGTGCAAAAGCTTTTGCAACAATGCATTTGCATGCGCCAAGTGCAACAAGCAGGCATTCCACAGGGTTCATGCCCTTATCGTTGCCGCCTAAAGACTCGGGTTCATCCAGTATTAGTTTGAAATTCCGAGCGGCGCATTCTATAGTCAAGCCGTCTATCGGTTTTGTAGATGCTTTGAATACCATTTGTCCCATAAAAACCCTCCAATTAATTATTTGTTTTAGTTTACCCAAAGAATAACACATGATACACTATTTTGTTCCCTTGGGCGGCAAGGCGCATATCGAACCCGTGACTATTGTTCAAAAAATCCAGTCGTGTTATAGTATAAACAAAGTATTTGATGCATTCGAAACCGGAATTCTGCGAAAACGGTTTGCAAGAGAGCGGCTGATCAGTTTTTATTCATGTAAATTGGGCTTCTCAGGGAGTGGTGACAATGAGCAGAGCGGATATTATGTTTATAGAAATGTGCAGCGATATACTGCAAAACGGATTCAGTACGGAAGGACAGGCGGTAAGGCCTAAATGGGAGGACGGGACGCCTGCCCATGCGATAAAAAAGTTTGGAATTGTGAACCGGTACGATCTTTCGGAGGAATTTCCGATATTAACTATCAGGCCGACCAATTTAAAAGCGGCTGTTGATGAAATACTCTGGATATGGCAGAAAAAGTCGAACAGGATACAGGATTTAAACAGCAGGATATGGGATGCGTGGGCGGATGAGAACGGTACAATAGGAAAGGCTTACGGCTATCAATTGGGAATTAAGCATAAATATCCCGAGGGGGAGTTTGATCAGGTCGACAGGGTTTTGTATGATCTGAAACACAATCCGTACAGCAGGAGAATGATAACGAATCTATACAATCATTCGGATTTGCATGCGATGAACCTGTATCCGTGTGCATACAGCGTAACGTTTAATGTAACCGGGAATAAATTGAATGCCGTGCTTAATCAGCGTTCCCAGGATGTGCTGGTCGCAAACAACTGGAATGTAACCCAGTATGCGGTTCTTATCCATATGTTTGCGCAGGTATCGGGTTTAGTCCCGGGCGAACTGGTGCATGTGATAGCTGATGCGCATATATATGACAGGCATATACCGCTTGTGAAGGAACTGATAAACAGAGTGCCTTTCCCTGCGCCGAAACTGGTTGTAAACCGGGATGTCAAGAATTTTTACGACTTCAGCGTGGATGATTTTATATTGGAGAATTATCAGGCTCACCCGCAAATAAAAAACATTCCGGTGGCTGTATAGAGTACGGATTAAACAACCGGTGCACTCAGAGCCGCCGGCTGTAAAGGCATTAGCGGGAGTAAAATTGCATAATCTGTTTTAATAGGAGACAAAATGCAAGAGTGGATTATAATAGCGTCGGCGGACAAAAATTGGGGTATAGGCTATAAGAACCGCCTGCTTGCCAGGGTCCCGGAAGATATGAAGTTTGTATCTGAAAAAACAAAAGGCAAAGTTATTGTAATGGGGCGGAAGACACTTGAGTCCTTTCCGTCGGGCAAACCTTTGCCGGATCGTTTGAATGTTGTTTTAACAACGGACATAAATTATTCCATAGAGGGAGCTTTGATTGTTCACGGCATCGAAGAACTTATGGAGGCATTAACCGATTACCGGGGTGAAATATATGTGTTCGGCGGCGGCAGCGTTTACACGCAGCTTATGCCGTACTGCACGCGGGCATATATAACAAGGTTCCGGCACGAGTTCACGGCCGATACGTATCTTCCCGGTTTTGACAGCCTGGATGAGTGGGAATTGGTTTATTCCGGTGAATGGAAGACAAGCAAAACAGGTATCTGCTATAAGTTTACCGAGTATAAAAGGATATTAAATAACAATAAATAATACTGGAGGTAACCGGATGCAAAAAGAATATATAGATGTTGTTGTTGAGGGAAAGAAGATAAGAATAGAAAAAGGGATCACGCTTGAAACAGTCAGTAAAAATGTTAAGCATGAAAAAAACTCCCTGATTGTTGCAGGAATTGTGAATAATGAAATAAGGGAATTGACATATCCTGTTACCGAGGAATGCGATATTTCCTTTGTTGATATGACAACCGACGACGGTATAAGGATTTACCAACGCAGCGTTATTTTCCTGCTTGTTAAGGCATTTTCCGATGTTTTCCCCGACAAAGAGATCGAAGTTAGGCATTCCGTGAGCAGGGGACTTTTTTTCGAACCTGTTAACATGGAACTGAGTAAAGAGGATGTCGGGAAAATTGAAAATAGAATGAAAAGCCTTGTGGAAAAAGATATTCCGTTCAGGAAGGAAACCCTGCCGACCGAACAGGCGAAAGACAGGTTCTTGCGGGATAACAGAATCGATCGGTACGGTGCCATAAAATACCGCGAAAAGCCGTATGTCAGTTACTATGTTCTCGATGGCACGGAGGATTATTTTTACGGTTATATGGTTCCGAGCACGGGCTATCTTTCGCTGTTTAAGCTCGAGTATTATAACGGCGGGATTGTGCTTATCACGCCGAGGAAATCAAGCCCGAATACTCTTGAAATGCGTGAAATACCAGAAAAATTGTTCCAGATATTTTCCGAATACCAGAAATGGGTCAGTATTCTTGGCGTTGATAATGTCGGAAAGCTTAACGACATAGTAGAAGCCGGAAAAATAAATGAGTTTATCAGGATTTCGGAAGCGCTCCATGAAAAAAAGATAGCCCAGATAGCCGATATGATTTATGAAGAAAGAGACAGAATAAAAGTAGTGCTTATCGCGGGCCCGTCTTCGTCGGGAAAAACCACATTTGCGCAGAGGCTGTCGATCCAGCTTCGTGTAAATGGTCTTGTCCCGATAAACATATCAATTGACGACTATTTTATAGAGAAAGCGAATACGCCGCTAGACGAGGATGGAAAACCCGATTATGAATCAGTTGAAGCAATTGACTTAAAGTTATTCAATGAGCATCTGAACGAACTGATTCAGGGTAAGGAAGTCCATGTGCCGTTCTATAATTTTATAACCGGAAAGCGGGAATACAGGAATAACAAACTTAGCCTGAACGGCGGCAAGATCCTTGTAATTGAGGGAATTCACGGCTTGAACCCAAGACTTACGGCTGAAGTTGATGAAGACAAAAAATTTAAAATATATATCAGTGCTATTACATCAATGAGAATTGACAGGCATAACAGGATACCGACGACGGACTTAAGGTTTATCCGAAGGATAGTAAGGGATCACCAATTCAGAGGCTGCCCGCCGGAAAAGACAATAGAACTCTGGCCATCGGTAAGAAACGGGGAAGAAAAAAACATATTCCCGTTCCAGGAAAGAGCGGATATTATGTTCAACTCTTCGCTTATCTATGAGCTTGGTGTTCTAAAGACGTACGCAATGCCCCTGCTGCGGAATATCGGGCCTGATCTCCCGCAGTATTCGGAAAGCCGCAGGCTTATCGAATTCTTAAGCTATTTCCTGAACATAGGCTGCGAGGAGATACCGCCTAATTCGATACTGAGGGAGTTTATCGGCGGCTCGTGCTTCAAATAAGCGGCCCGCCGCAGGTTCACCGGACAACGGCGTAAATGAAGAAAAATGTTTAGGTTCAGGATGGTGCCTGCAGGATCTGCTAATTGAGTAAAATTGAAGCTTAAAGAAAGGTTGTTGTTTTGGAAGGTAAAATAAATCTGATAGCTACTTCTTCGTTCGGCGTTGAAGCGATTGTCGCGGGGGAATTAAGGAAACTTGGTTATAAAGATATGAATGTAAAAGATGGAAAGGTGACTTTCGAAGCTCCTGTTTCAGCCATCTGCAGGGCGAATTTATGGCTACGATGCGCGGACAGGGTGTTTCTGAAAATGGGAGAGTTTGAAGCGGAAACTTTCGATCAGTTGTTTGAAGGAACAAAAGCAATCGCGTGGGAACGCTGGATTCCGAAAGACGCAGCATTCCCGGTTACCGGAAGCTGCATACGTTCGAAGCTGATGAGCATATCCGACTGCCAGTCGATAATAAAAAAAGCGGTGGTCGAAAGGCTAAAACTGCGTTACAGGCTGAACATTTTTCCCGAAACAGGACAAAGGTATAAAATAGTTTTCTGGATACTTAAAGATCAGGTTATTCTGGCTATTGACACTTCAGGAGACGGGCTTCATAAAAGGGGATACCGCAGGCTGACAACCGCCGCGCCGCTTAAGGAAACGCTCGCATCGGCGCTTTTGTATATAAGCCGCTGGAACGAAGAAAAACCGTTGATTGATCCGTTTTGCGGTTCCGGTACTATTCCGATAGAGGCAGCTTTAATGGGATTGAATATCGCTCCTGGCATTAACCGCAGCTTTGACGCGATGAACTGGCCAGAAATAGATTCAAAGTTCTGGAATGAATCCGTTGAAGAAGCCCGTGATTTGATACGGCGCGTGACAGGACTGAAAATATACGGATACGATATGGACGCCGGGGCAGTAGAAACATGCCGCTTCCATGCGAAGGAAGCGGGAGTCGGTGAAATGCTTCATTTTCAGGTCAGGGATATGAAGCAAACATCTTCCCGGTTTGAATACGGAATTGTTGTTACAAACCCGCCGTACGGGGACAGGTTAGGGAACAAAAACGAAAACGCGCTGCTTTACCGTGATATGAGCAAAGCCTTTAGAACAAACCTTCGAACGTGGTCTTATTATATTATTTCTTCCGACATTGATTTCGAAAGGCACTTCGGTGAAAAAGCGAACAGGAAAAGGAAACTCTATAACGGCGGCATAATGTGCTATTTGTACCAGTATTACGGTCCTAAACCACCCCAAAAGGGACTAAAATCCGATAAGACCGCTGATTAATGACGGCTGCCGTAAAAGCCGGTTATGCACCGGTCGATGTTTTGATTGGTATAAAAAAACCCCTCAACGGGGTTTTTTTAATAACCGATAACAGGATCCGACGGCGTATCACCCGGACTTGCCGGAGGCTGCCCGGTATCAGGCGCAGCGGTTTCCGGAACTCCGCCCTGGGTGTTAAAGCGGTTATGGATCGTGCAGTATTCGCCTTCGTATATTTCATACTTCCAGTCTTCCGGATACGGATCTTCCGGAAATGCCGGTTTATACTCTTTCGGCCTTCTTATAAATACCTGTTCCCTTGTCAGCTCAGACGGGCAGAATTCATTCGCGAGCACCGGCCTTCCGTGTTCGTCCTTGCAAACCGTACAAACCCTTGCCCTGTAATGTACATCACAGTTATCACCGTAAGCGGGCTCTGTCCCTTCGATAAAATACATTTCCTGTATGCGCGAGCCTCTCGGATCCTGCTTACATAAATCGGTAGGCAAAAGCCCTGAATCAAGACAAATCTCTCTCTTTACAATCTTCGCCGGCATCGTATCGAAGAATTCCGCAGGCTCGAGATCCTCATGTATCTTACTCATTACCGCGTTCCATATTCTTAAAGCGTTTGTGTATTCGGCGTTTTTAAGTGAAATAGGCACTTCCCTGTTATCATAACCGTACCAGGTTGCGGCGACGTAATAAGGTGTACCGCCGCAGAACCATTTATCAAGGTTTTTATCGGAAGTTCCGGTTTTTCCCGCCGTAGGTATAGGTACGCCGTTTTTATTTTTCACGCCGTAACCCGCGGCGGTGCCTCTTTGTACAACCTGCTGAAGCATGTAATTCATAATATATACTGTTTGCTCGGAATAAACTTTTCTGCCTTCGGGTTTTTTCTCCAGTATCACATTGCCTTCATGATCCTCAACTGAAGTGTAAAAATACGGCTCCCAGTACATGCCTTTATACATGAACACCGAATACGCTGCTGCCATTTGAAGCGGGCTCATCCGGTTCGTAAATCCTCCCATTGATATCGCAACCCTGCCGTTGTCCTCCCACCGGGGGAGCCCAACCCTTTCAAGATAAGTAAGGCCGGTATTGAATCCGGTAAAATCGCGCAGTACAAGCGCAGCGACCACATTGCGTGATTTTACTAACCCTTCCGTTGCGGTTGTAAGCCCGAAGTTTATGTTTTCTACGTTTTTAGGGTATATCTGCTGGCGCTCTTTTTCGGGAATTGACGGATCATAGAGCCTCATATGCTGCGGCACATCGTCAACAAGTGTAGCCATTGTTATGTGCCCGGTTTCAATGCCGGGTCCGTATACAAGCAGCGGCTTTATGCTTGAACCGGGGGAGCGTTCCATCTGCGTAGCCCGGTTGAACACGCTGCCCATTTTTTCACCGTAGCCGCCGTATAATCCGCAGACCGCACCGGTTTGCGGATCAAGCACAACCATGGCCGATTGAGGAATTTCGCCTCTGCGCTCCGCCTCTTCGTTCACTTTCGGGAAAAATGTCTCTTCGACTTCCTTATCCATATATACGTAATCAAGCGCGTTCTGGACCTTCGGGACTAGGGTCGTGTATATCTTAAGACCTGAATTGTAAATCATATCCTCGGCGGTCTGAATACTGACCCCCTTGTATTCCATTAAATCCTTCATTACCTGTTTTATGACTTCGTCGACAAAATACGTTTGAACACTCGTTTTTGTTACTTTTCCTGCACCGGGATTGTAGCTGAACTGAATTTCCTCCTGGATAGCCTGTTCGTACTCTTCCTGAGTTATTAGCTCCTGTTCGAACATCAGCTTCAGAATCAGGTGCGCCCTTTCAACATTTCTTTTTCTGTTTTCTTCGGTATGAGGCATATATCTGTCGGGATACTGTGTAATAGCAGCCATACTGGCGCACTCGGCCAGCGTCAGATTGCGGACGTCTTTCCCGTAATAAGCCTGCGCGGCAGTTTCCACTCCATAAAATGTTCCGCCTAATGGTACGGTGTTCAGGTAACGCGTTAAAATGTCCTCTTTTGACAGACCTTCACGCTCAAGCTTTAAAGCCTGCCAAACTTCCTGTATTTTACGTTTCGGTGTGACATCCTTTTTTCCTGTAAGGTTTTTAACCATCTGCATCGTAAGTGTGCTGCCGCCCTCAATCTGACCATCACCTGTCAATTTGGAGCGAGCCGATATATATGCAGACTTTAGAAATCTCAGGAAATCTACGCCTTTATGCTCCCAGAAACGTTTGTCTTCAACGGCGATAAACGCGTTTATGAGGTTTTTCGGTATTTCCACATAGTCAATCCATACCCTGTTTTCATTTCGCTTAAGCTCCGCGAGAACATTCCCTTCAACATCGTAAATGAATGTATTGTACTTTGTTATCTGCAAATCGGCGGCATTAAGCTCGGGCGTTGTTTGTATATACCCATAGACAAGGCCTGTTCCAAGGCCGGCACCGATAAAGCCGACCATAATAAAAACTATCAATATTAATTTTAATGCTCCCCATAGAACGCGAAGCGCGTAGAGGAGAGCGGAAACGACAGGATGCCTTTTTTTCGGGCTTGCCACGTCCGGCTTAATATTTTTATCTTTTTTGAATTTTTCTTTCTTTATTTTCTTTATTTTATCCTTTTTAGGTTTCAGGTTTTTAAGTTTCTCCCCTATCAAGCGAAAAAGTTTCACATAATCCTCCTCCTGAAAGGAATATTAAATACCGGAACATTGCTGTCTTCTTTAAAACCGATCATATTATAACATAAAAACCAATTCATAAAAGTTTTTTTTACATTACACTGGAACTTTGGGGAATAATTCACTATAATGATTTTAATCCGGAATTTACTTAAAGGGAGCTATAATGGCGTATTTTACTTCTTAAATTTACGGCGATCCGGTTTGCTTAACAATAAAGGCACAACAGGAAAGGATGAAGAATTTTGGAGAAAATGAATGTTTATGATGTTCTGAAAGAACGCGGTTTTATAGCCCAGGTGACGCATGAGGAAAAAGTGCGGGAAATCCTGGGACAGGGCGGAGCAACATTTTATATAGGATTTGATCCGACGGCGGACAGCCTTCACGTAGGACACTTTCTCCAGTTAATTGTTATGTCCCATATGCAAAGAGCCGGCCACAGACCTATAGCGATACTTGGAGGCGGAACGGCAATGGTCGGCGATCCGACAGGAAGAACGGATATGCGCAAGATGCTTACGCAGGAAGAAATAATGTACAACGCGGAGCAGTTTAAAAAACAGATGGGAAGGCTTGTCGACTTCAGTGACGGCAAAGCGCTGATGCTGAATAACGCGGATTGGCTGTTGGGGCTCAATTATATTGAATTTCTCAGGGATATCGGGGTCCATTTCACGGTAAACCGGATGCTTGCCGCAGAATGCTTTAAAACACGTTATGAAAAAGGCCTGTCGTTTATCGAGTTTAATTATATGCTCATGCAGAGTTATGATTTTCTGAAACTGTACCGTGACTACAACTGCATACTGCAGCTTGGCGGCGATGACCAGTGGAGCAATATACTCGGCGGTATTGACCTGATACGCCGTGTTGAAGGCGCGGAAGCATACGGCATGACATTCCAGCTTCTTACGACAAGTGAAGGCAATAAAATGGGCAAAACAGCAAAAGGCGCGGTTTGGCTTGATCCTTCCAAAACTCCCCCTTACGAGTTTTACCAGTACTGGCGGAACGTACACGACGACGATGTGATTAAATGCCTGAAACTTTTAACATTTCTGCCTATGGAACAGATTGACCGGCTTGCTTTGCTTAAGGATGAAAAAATAAACGACGCAAAAGAAACCCTTGCATATGAAGTGACGAAAATAGTTCACGGCGAAGACGAGGCCGAGAAAGCCCGCCAGGCGGCTAAAGCCCTGTTCGCTGGAGGGGGCGATTCGGACAATGTGCCTTCCACCGGGATTTCAGCGGAAGAATTAGGTGAGGGTATCGGTATTCTCGAATTATTGGTCCGGACAGGGCTGGCCCCGTCGAAAGGTGAAGGGCGCAGGCTTATACGGCAGGGCGGCATTTACATCGAAGGTGAGCGCGTGGATGATTCGGAGCTTATCGTAACGCCGGAATTTTTCAAAAATGGACAATTATTGATCAGAAAAGGAAAAAAGGCTTATAATAGAGTTGTGCTTGGACAGTAAACAACAGGTGGGATTCTGAACGGGACATGCCTATAAAAAAACAGAAATGCGGAGTTTGTTATGAAAATTAAGGCAGGCGAAATAATAAAGGCTAAACGTGAGGAAAAGAATATTTCACTGGTTTCTTTAGCTAAAGAGCTGAATATTTCACCAGGATACCTGTCCCAGCTTGAAAACGGGGTTAAAACAAATCCGAACCTGGAAATACTGATAAGCATAATACAGAAGCTTGATATTGATCTTGAGATGCTTTTAGGTATTGAAAGCAGTGAAGAAAACTACCTTGTGAAAATCCCGTCCCTTTTAAAACTTGTGCTCGCAAAGGAAAGAAACAGCCGTGTATTGAGTGATCCGGTTATTTTGAGAAAATACTGCAAGCTTGCCGAAAAGATTTTCGAAACAAAATACTTAATTGAAGATTCGCAGTTATACAGTATGTTTTTCGACGATCTGCTTAACCAGACCGAAACACTGGTTAAACGATACTTAGGCCTGCGAGTTTTAATGGAGGACAGAGAAGTCCCCGTTAAAACGCACAATAGTACCTGACGCGCAATTATCCAACACTCTGCGTTCAGCGGGCAAATGTGGAGCGGTTGTCGTAAACATTCCTTGCGGGAAAACAATACCGTGTGGTATAATGTGTCGGAGCTTTAAATTTTGTTCATTATTCAAGGAGGATGCGCAATGAAGCATATAAAAACATTAAGCGGAAACACGCTGAACAGGGATCTGAAAAAGTCCGGATGCGGGGAATGCCAGACATCATGCCAGTCTGCGTGTAAAACATCCTGCACGGTCGCCAATCAGAAATGCGACAGGAAATAAAACCGTACGGGGCTGAAAAGCCCCGTTTGTTTCGAATGATATAAAAATTCCGGAACTCCTTAAATTTACAGTCCGGCTTAATGCGGCATCACTACACGAGACCGCAGGTGAAAAATGCTGCCGGATTGTACTTTTATTTTGAAGCGGACTAAGGGGTGGCTTTATTGATAACTCTTGATGATGTTAAGAAAAACGAGGAAGTTAACGCACTCCTTCGTTTGGCACAGAAACAACTGGAAATTCGCGGATATACGGAACATTCCTTCAGGCACGTCGGGAGAACGGCAAAGATGGCCGGAACTATTCTGGAAAAGCTTGGTTATCCCCGAAGAGAAGCGGAACTGGCGCGCATAGCCGGTTATCTTCATGACATCGGTAACGCCGTGAACCGGGAAAATCATGCTCATATCGGAGCGTATATAGCATATGACATTTTGACTAAAATAGGTATGGATTACTGCGAAGCAGGGGAAATAATGCAGGCGATAGGAAATCATGACGAATCAAGCGGTACAGCCGTAAGCAATGTTTCAGCGGCATTGATTCTTGCCGACAAATCCGATGTTCACAGGAGCAGGGTTACAAATCACGACATTACAACATTTGATATTCATGACCGCGTTAATTACGCCGTTGTTAAATCGGAGTTAATAGTGGATGTCGATAAAAAAGCGGCTACGCTTCAACTGGACATTGATACCGCAATATGCCCCGTTATGGATTATTTTGAGATTTTTCTCGACCGGATGAAGATGAACCGCAGAGCTGCGGAGTTCCTCGGACTGAAATTTGAACTTGTTATAAATAAAAACCAGCTGCTTTGATTTTTTGTTTATAAGCTGCATTCCGCCAAAGTTTCCTTTTTATTGTACAATGAATCTTTATAATTTATGCAGTGTCTGAACGGTTAAAGGACGGAATGTTTT
>LFRV01000039.1 GCA_001512485.1 Clostridiales bacterium DTU069
AGAACGTATGAATGCCCCGAATGGTTCAGGGACGCCAAGCTTGGAATCTGGTCTCATTGGGGTGCGCAGTCGGTACCAATGTACGGTGACTGGTATGCCCGCAATATGTATTTCGAAGGTTCCGAGCAGTACCTGTATCATATACGCCATTACGGACATCCCTCGAAATTCGGATATAAGGATTTGGTACAACTGTGGAAAGCTGAAAAATTTGATCCGGACGGCCTGATGGACTTGTACGTTGACGCCGGAGCGAAGTATTTTGTTGCGCAGGCAATGCACCATGACCATTTCTTTAATTATGATTCGAAAATACACAGGTGGAATTCGGTGAATATGGGGCCGAAAAAGGATATTGTAGGGTTATGGAAAAGCGCGGCGGAGAAAAAAGGACTGCCGTTCGGGTTCTCCGAACATCTCGGAGCTACATTCAGTTGGTGGAGATGGAATAAGGGGAGCGACAAAGAAGGTCCTTACAAAGGTATTCCTTATGATGGGAATGATCCCGCTTTTGAGGATTTATACCTGCCGAACCGGGAACATTATAACCCCGACCAAAAATATTCGGATATAGAGCC
>LFRV01000042.1 GCA_001512485.1 Clostridiales bacterium DTU069
TAGCAGGCAAGTCCTTTTATTATATTCTCATTCGACACTCCGAGTTCTATACCGCATGCAATAGCCGCAAGCGCATTTGAAACCTGATGAATTCCGGGAACAGGAAGAACAATCTCGACATCCTCATTGCGAAGATTAACCACAAATCGTACTCCCTTTTCGCCCATTGTCTCAATTCCGATCGCGCGGAGCGGAACATCTTCATTTATTCCGTAATAAACAACTGGCATGCTGAGCAGTCCGTTAAGCCCGGACAACAGCTTATCATCGCCGTTCAGAATAAGTACGCCGTTATCCTTCATGCCTTTTGTCACTTCGAGCTTAGCGCGCAGTATATTCTGCCGCGAACCGAGCTTCTCATAATGCGATACGCCGATATTCGTAATTACGGCTATATCCGGATGTATAATACGGGAAAGGTACTCGATTTCACCAAGAGCGTTCATGCCCAGTTCAAAAACAGCCGCAGTGTGCCCTCGTTCAAGCTGAAGGACGGACAATGGGAGACCTATATTGTTGTTATAGTTGCCGGTCGATTTATGAACATTATACTGTGTTGACAATATTTGAGCAGTCATTTCCTTTGTTGTCGTCTTCCCGACGCTTCCCGTTACCGCTATTACCGGGATGTTAAATGTTTCAAGATATTTTTCTGCCAGACGACCAAGCGCCAATACGGTATCTTCTACAACAACGGCTGCCTTTCCTTCCGGCGGCGTTATGTCAATATTCGATACAGCTATCACTGCTCCGTTTTCAAAAGCTTTATCAATAAAATCATGCCCGTCAAAATTTTTGCCGCGAATAGC
>LFRV01000011.1 GCA_001512485.1 Clostridiales bacterium DTU069
TTTGTTCCTTCAAAGCAGGAATTGAATCACATTTTCCTGTATAGGGTTACCAGAAAGATTAAAAATGACGCAACAGTATCTATTTCGAATGTTCTCTTTGAGGTTCCTGCAAAATACATTGCAGATCGAGTACAGATCCGGTATGACCCAAGCTGCCTCGACAAAGCGTACATCTTTAATGATTCCGGTACATGCCTTGATGTGGTATATCCGGTTGACCGTATAGCAAATTCCAGAATACCAAGGGGCATTCTCACAAAAAGCAGCATCGATTTTTCTGTATTCTCTCACGAGAGCGAGGAGGTTTAACATGTTTACTGCTTCGAGTATCTGAAACAGGCAAAAGGTGTTGGTCTGATTATTGGGGAGCCGGGTTGCGGCAAATCCAACGAACCAATTTTTCAGGAGAACTCTTATGAGTCATATTTACTTCCACCAGCGGTTTCGTCAGAAAAATCAATAACATTGTCAACATGGCTTTAATCTATGCGTTTTGCGTTGTTCACTCTTTTTATTTTTAAAGACCTAAAAAAACAGGTATATAACGTAAACTTGTATTACTATAACGCCTAAAATCCTTGGTTGATTACATTTTATACCGTGTTTTCTTAAAAAAGCGTATAACAACCACTCCCACTCGCTCCTGTGGATAACTACTTT
>LFRV01000010.1 GCA_001512485.1 Clostridiales bacterium DTU069
GAAAGTAGGTCGCTGCCGGATTTATATATGAAAGCCTTACGGTTATATGCCGTGAGGCTTTTCTGATATTCAGGCCTTATATTGCGCTTTCCGTATCAATCAATTCGATTAATTTTTGCTGTACATCGGGAATATCATTGCATATGTAGTCCGGATTCGCTTCCACAAGTTGTTCTCTGGGAAAAGAAGATACCACCGCAATGCATTTCATTCCGGCAGCTTTTGCGGCAGCAATTCCATTGACGGCATCCTCCACTACGACACAGTTAACGGGATTTACACCCATTGCTTGGGCTGCCTTAAGAAACACATCAGGCGCCGGTTTTTTTCGCTCTACGTTCTCACCGCTTATAATTGCGTTGAATAGTCTCATTGGGATCTCTGCGGATTTTAAATTCGCATCTACCTTTATTCTGTCCGCGCTGCTGGCTAAAGCCATAGGAATTTCTTTTTCCTTCAGCAGTTTCAGTAAATCGTGAACTCCTTCAAATACTTTTATCCTGTCTTTGACAATTTCAAGGTAAATTTCATATACGCGGCGTTTCATTTCCGGTTTATAGACAAGGCCGTATTTTTCGGCAACACCGCCGATGAACCTGTCTTCCCCGGCACCGACAAACGGCTTGAAATCATCAGGGACAGCCGTAACGCCATATTCTTTCAACCCTAAAATGGCAGCTTCGCAAATCGCCGGTTCGCTATCCATGAGAACTCCGTCCATATCAAAAATAACAGCCAGCATAAATAAGTTTCCTTTCCGGCAGAATAAACAATATTAACTGTTTCTGCATTTATGCCCGGTTTTTTTCGGACAAAAAGAGTATAGCATGTCAAATGAGAAAAGACAAATAAGGTAAAAACGGAACGAAAGTAAAACAAGCATTGGAGGCATTTTTCCTATGGCAACAATTATAACAGAAATTATGAGATTACATAAAAGAGCAACTGGGATTTACATAAAATGTTAATAACAGTGTCTTGACAAACGAAAATCGGCATGTTAATATAATTAAGCCATCAATGAGCTATAAAACCGGAAAAACGCACTATAAGCGCGGTTCGGATGCCGACGAAAAAAATTTTGCAGTAAATCCGTTTACTTCTGATATTCCTCAATAGCTCAGTTGGTAGAGCATGCGGCTGTTAACCGCAGGGTCGTTGGTTCGAGTCCAACTTGGGGAGCCATAAAAAGAGATATGTGTATACATATCTCTTTTTTGTACGCAGTGATTTTGCTGTCTTGCCGTTTCGGGCTAAACCCGATTTTGGTCGGCTTTCCGCCGTGCTACTCGTCCGTGAAACCTGATGCATTATATTTACAGGTTATATTTCCTATTTTTAAAAAATAAATTGACAAATATAACATTAATGTCTATAATATCTATAGACAAAATATAGAAGGGTGTTTTAGTGTGAAAAAAAGAATAGTATACATATTCTTAATACTTTGTTTATTGATTTCAATTCTTGCAAGCTGTTCAAGAACGGCTGATAAAGCGGTTCGTCATGCAATTCGCATATCCGGCGCGTGGGCTTTATATCCGATGATGGTTGTATGGGCTGACGAATATATGAAAATACATGATATTGATATTGAAGTAACCGGAGGAGGCGCAGGCAAAGGAATTTCAGATGTTTTCAGCAACCAGTCCGATATTGGAATGGTTTCAAGGCCTTTGAAACAGGAGGAATTGGAACAGGGCGCTTTTTATATTGCGGTTGCAAAAGATACGGTTCTTGCGATAATAAACGAAAACAACCCAGTGTATGAGGATATCATGGAGAAAGGCCTTTCACCGGAAGATTTAAGAAAGATTTTCTTAGGAGAGGTTTCCCGTTGGGGCGAGTTGTTCAATAAAAACATGGAAGATGATGAGATAATAGTATATGGGCGGGCTGATTCATCGGGCGCGGCAAGCGTATGGGCTTCTTTCCTTGGCGGCTATACCGAAGCGGATCTTCAGAACAATTCAGACTCTAATGTAAGCGGTGATCAGCCCATGGCTAACAGTGTGCAGGGAGATCCGAACGCCATCGGTTTTTCCAACATGAATTATGTTTATAATACTGAAACGGGAGGATACATTGAAACCATAAGACCGGTACCGATAGATCTTAACGACAACGACATCCTCGACGATGATGAAAGATTCTATGACGACAGGAGCGTATTTCTAAAAAATGTATCCGAAGGCAAATACCCATCGCCTCCGACAAGAGAGGAATACCTTGTCGGAAACGGCCCTTTTGAAGGTTATGTAAAAGAATTTGTTAAGTGGATTCTTGAAGACGGCCAGGGTTTTCTCGAACCAAACGGTTATGTCGGGCTTGTGGAAAACGAGAGAGAAAAAGAGCTAGAATATCTTATAAACGAATCAAGATAAACGGAATAAGGGGTTATAAATGAAAAAGCAGAATACCAGAATAATTCTTGACAAAATTTTTAAGTGTCTTATGGTTATAATAATCTCCGCAGTCTTATTATTTATTATCGCATTGCTGATTATGCTGATTCGGCGTTCACAGCTAATCTTATCACGCTATACAATATGGGAATTGCTGTTTTCATCCGATTGGGATCCCGACAAAGGTTTATATGGTTTTTTGCCTGCCGTTACAGGCACATTTTTTGTTACGGTTTTGTCTCTGCTGATAGCCGTCCCGATATCGATATTAAGTGCCGTTTATATAAGCGAATATATGCCTTCTACCATTAAATCATACTTTCAAACCTTTATTGATGTTTTAGCGGGAATACCGTCGGTTGTCTTTGGGCTTTGCGCGCTTCTTGTGCTTGTTCCTTTGACGCGCGATGTGATAGGCCCTTTGTTTGGTGTTAAAACAACGGGAATGTGTGTTTTTACTGCAGCGCTTGTGCTGGCGGCAATGGTTTTCCCGGTTATTATTTCGATAACGGTTGAGTCGCTCGGTATTTTGCCGGTTGGGCTTAAGGAACAGTTTCTTTCCCTCGGGGCAACAAAATGGCAGCTTATTGAAACGGTGTTATTTCGCGCCGCCGGTCCCGGGATAATTTCCGGCATAATCCTGGGATTTGGAAGGGCTTTTGGCGAAACAATGGCCGTTGTAATGGTAATAGGAAACAAGAACATACTCATACCTTCCCTTTTTTCTCCGGGACAGACATTGCCCGGGATTATCGTCGGCAGCTTCAACGAAATGATGTCGGTGCCGGAGCATCAATCCGCGTTGATTTTTATATCGCTTATTCTGTTCGTCATAGTTTTGTTTTTTAACATACTTGCCAACATAATTAAAAACAGGCTGAAAAGCAGGTGGAGATATGAATAAATACATAAAGGAATCAATTTTCAAGGTTCTTATGGTTATTTCGGTTTTTATTGTTATGGCATACATTGTGATAATAATTGGAATAAATGTAGTAAAGGGCGGGATTGTAATTATAAATAATCCTTCCGTGGTTTTTACCGCGCCGGGACCTAAATACCTTCTTGGAGGAGAGGGCGGTATACTTCACGCGATTTTGGGCAGTGTTTTCATGGTGATCCCGTCAACCTGCATTGCTTGTGTGGTTTCTTATTTGATAGCGCTTTTTTTGCAGGTTGATTACATAAAAAACAATTTTTCGAATAAGCTCCGTGTTGTTTTTGACGTTCTTTGGGGTATCCCGTCAATTCTTTACGGGATATTCATATTGAATATCCTTATTGTTACGAACAGAAGAGGAAGCCTGGGCGCGGGGATTATTACGCTTGCGCTTCTGCAGATGCCGGTCATTGTAAGGTATATGGATGAAGCCTTAAACTCGGTTCCGAATGGAATACGGGAGTCGGCATATTCATTGGGGGCAACAAGACTGGAAACGGCGTTTACTACAACAAAATATGCCCTTCCGGGCATTATTGCAGGTGCCCTTATCGGAATGGGCAGGGCGATGGGAGATGCGGCATCGGTAATCTTTACGTCAGGAGCAGGTAATTCAATGCCGAAAGGTTTGTCAAAGTCTGCTTCATCGCTGCCGGTTTTAATTTTTCAACAGGCCAACTCCTTTTACCCCTCTGTAAGGGAGCATGCTTACGCGGCTTCTTTTGTGCTTATTGTCATTGTCATTATACTAAACACAGTATCGAGAATAAGTTCGAAACATTTTCAAAAGTATACTTCGGGAAGTGGTAAATAATGCTTAATAAAGATATGGAAATAAGGATAAGGGATTTAAACATATACTCTATGTATAAAAATAAAAAAAATTCGCATATATTGAAAAACATAAACCTGGATATCCCGAAAAACAGGCTGACAAGCATAATTGGCCCGTCCGGATGCGGAAAAACAACCCTATTGAAGTCAATAAACCGTTTGCATGACATACAAGAAAACATAAAGGTTGAAGGCCATGTATTTATTGGGGATGAGGATATATACAACCCAAGACGGCAGGTAAATGAGATCAGAAAAATGGTGGGGCTTATAGCTCAGAGGCCATATCCTTTACCGGCTAATATATACGATAATATAGCATTCGGCCCCCGGCTGCATGGAAAAAGAAAAAAAAGCGAACTCGATGACATTGTCGAAAACTGTCTTAAGAGAACATATTTATGGGAAGAAGTAAAAGATCGGCTTAAAGAACCTGCAGTGGCCCTTTCAATCGGCCAGCAGCAGCGGTTATGCATAGCAAGGGCACTTGCAGTCGAGCCTGAAGTGCTCCTGTGCGATGAAATTACTTCGGCGCTTGATCCTATATCATCAGAAAAGATCGAATCGCTGCTTCTTACTTTAAGGCAGGATTATACCATTGTAATGGTAAGCCATGTTCTGAGGCAGGCGAGAAGACTGTCCGACTATGTTGTTTTTTTGTACTTCGGTGAAGTAGTGGAAACGGGGTATGCCAAGGAATTTTTTGAATCCCCGAAAGATCAGAGAACCAAAAATTACATATCGGGCATAATGCCGGGTTTGTAAGTCCGATACGTAAAAAAATCCCTTTCCTTTTATGTTTTGCTTCCGGTTGTTATTGTAGTTTGTATGCCTGATGTATAAAAAATCCCCTGCTTAGCAGAGGATTTTAAAGTTAACATAAGCTTAACGGCGGTCAATCGTAATACCTGCCATGCCTTCCGCAGCATCTATTGTCATAGAACAGAAGCAGGAAAAGGATTATGAAAAATAGAACCTCGCTGTCACAGCCTCTGCCGAATAAGCCTCTTACGCCAACATTATCCATATCCAACCCTCCTTATGTTAATCTACTACTATCATATTTAGAAGTTTGTCTTTTGGTGAACAAAAATTTGTTATTGAAAAACAACTAAAGAAAAGCGGCGTTTTCCAACAAAAAACTATCGAATAATATCCTATCTTGTTTATTCTGTAAAAATAAAGTAAAATAATATAAGATAATGTTTTACAAAAGATGATTGGGGCTTGTTTGACAATAAAAAACTTCTGCTTTTTGCCTGTACTTCTTTGCAATTTGATGGTCAAACCCTGATCAATAAAGTACGGAGGATAGACATGGGCATTAAAAGTGTTCTAATAGCGGTATGGGCCGTAATTATACTTTTAGTTATCCTGGTTCCTTTGCCCACGTTGTTATTGGACCTTCTTCTGGTTATTAATCTGACCCTTGCTTTGTTAATCCTTCTGAATGCGATTTATGCAAAAGACGCCTTAACTATGTCTTCTTTCCCCACGATATTATTGTTTACAACTTTATACCGGCTGGCCTTGAACGTTGCGTCCACAAGGCTTATTATCGGACAGGGCGAAGCCGGAAAAGTTATCCGGAGCTTCGGGGAATTTGTCGGCGGTAATAATATAGTTGTCGGCGCAATTGTATTTCTTATAATTATGATTGTTCAATTCCTTGTCATAACAAAAGGCGCGGAGCGCGTTTCCGAAGTCGCAGCCCGTTTTACATTGGATGCAATGCCCGGAAAACAGATGGCAATTGATGCGGATCTTAACAGCGGGTTGATAAACGAGTCCGAAGCAAGAGAAAGGCGAAAGAAAATCCAAAAGGAAGCTGATTTTTACGGCTCAATGGATGGTGCAAGCAAATTTGTAAAAAACGATGCCATATTTGGATTCATTTCCACTGCATTGAATATTATCGGCGGTTTTATTATAGGAATGACACAGGGAGCCGGTCTTACAGTCGAAGAAGTGCTGGCGAAATATACAATACTGACTATTGGCGATGGGCTGGTAAACCAGGTGCCTTCGCTGATGATATCGATTGCTACCGGAATAATTGTAACACGTGCGGCTTCCGACGACGATCTTGGACATGAAATAATAACACAGTTGGGCAGGAACCCGAAGGTTATGTATATTGCGGCCACCGCGTGTTTTGTAATGACATTTATTATCGGACAGTTTTTTATGATTGTCGTGGCTGTTTTCCTTATATATCTCGGTACGCGGTTGAGTGCGATAGAAAAGGAAGAGATGAAAAAGGACGAAGTCGTAACGGAAGAAATGAAGGTGGAGGAAATACGAAAGCCCGAAAATGTTGTATCTCTCCTGAATGTTGACCCGATTGAGCTTGAATTCGGGTATGGGATTATTCCTTTGGCCGACGTCAATCAAGGTGGTGACCTTCTTGACAGAGTGGTTATGATTAGAAGACAGCTTGCGCTTGAGCTTGGAATGATTGTGCCGATTATCCGGCTTCGCGATAATATACAGCTAAACCCGAATCAATATGTGATAAAAATAAAAGGTGTGGAGGTTTCAAGCGGGGAATTGATGATGGATCATTTTATGGCGATGAACCCTGGTACGGCCGAGGAAGAGATAGACGGGATACCTACCACCGAACCGGCTTTCGGGCTGCCTGCGCTCTGGATCACAGAAAGCCAGCGTGACAGGGCTGAAATGCTCGGTTATACCGTTGTCGACCCGCCTTCGATTATCGCGACGCACATGACCGAAGTTATTAAAAAATATGCCCATGAACTTCTTGGCCGGCAGGATGTCCAAACGTTACTGGATAATGTTAAGAATTCGTACCCGGCAATTGTCGAAGAACTCGTTCCAAAACTACTTACTCTCGGGGAAATTCAGAAAGTACTTGGGAACCTGCTGCGTGAAGGGGTATCAATACGCGATATGGTTACAATTCTTGAAACGCTTGCCGATTATGCCCCGGTTACGCGTGATACGGACATGCTTACCGAATATGTAAGGCAGGCGCTTGGACGAGCTATATCAAGAGCGTTTATCACTCCGGAGAATTCCGATGTTATAACGATCGATCCTCAATTGGAGCAGATGATAATGGATTCCGTACAAAAGACCGAGGTTGGAGCATATCTTACCATTGAGCCGTCAGTTACAAACCAGATAATAAATAACCTTGTAAAACATGTTGAAAAAATTGTCCAGTTGGGTAAGCAGCCTGTTGTTCTTGCGTCGCCTGTAGTTCGGCTGTATTTTAAGCGGCTTACGGAGCAATCAATACCGGGTCTCGTGGTTTTGTCATATAATGAACTTGATCCGAGCATAGAAGTAAATTCGGTTGGAATGGTAACAGTATAACAAGCATAATGGAGGGAATATGCGAATTCGGCGGTATACGGGCAAAGATGCCCAGGAAGCAATGTTAAAGGTTAAAATGGATCTTGGAAGCGAAGCGGTTATATTAAGTACGAGGAAAGTCAAAAAGAAGGGCTTTTTTGGCTTTTTGAAAAAACCGCTGACCGAGGTTCTCGCGGCTATTGATGACGATTGTGGGAGCAAAAATTATGACAAACCGGCGCCTTCGGCAAAAATGAGGAATACGGCAGGATTGTACGGCCAAAAAACGGCAGCCGGCTCTGTTCAGGATGATAACGACAGGGTAAGCATGCTTGAATCGAAGCTGAGACAAATGGAATCAATGCTTAATAAGATATATTCGGATGTGTCGAAAGAAAAAGCGCAAGGGCAAAAAGAAAATGCAAAAGTTAATCATACTGCCGAAACTACTATACGTTCCGTAACTGAAAAAACCCGGCAAACGGCGAATCAGACAGGCGCCGATATATATAAATCTTTTGCGAGGGTATTGGCAGAAAGTGAAATCGAGCCGGTTATTATAGACAGGATGCTCGAAAAGCTAAAGCAGCTTGTAAAAAACCCGAACAGCATTGATGATCTTTTTGCGACGGCCAGGAAGATACTCGTTAATATACTTGGCGAACCGCAGACAATCAGTTTCAGGGAAGACGGTAAACCTACCGTTGTTATGTTTTTAGGTCCAACCGGGGTGGGAAAAACAACGACACTTGCGAAAATCGCAGCAGACTATTCATTGAACCACAAGAAAAAGATAGGATTCATTACTGCGGATACATATAGAATAGCGGCTGTGGAGCAACTGAAAACGTATGCCGAGATATTAAATATTCCCATATCGGTAATATATACCCCCCAGGAGATAAAAGAAGCAATAGCTAATTACTCCGATAAGGAATTGATTCTTGTCGATACCGCAGGAAGAAGCCATAAGAATGCCGAACAGTTTGCGGAGCTTAAGATGCTCGTCGCGTCCGCACAGGCCGATGAGGTATTCCTCGTATTAAGCTGCAATTTAGGCAGGACGGCATGTAAGGAGATAATTAATCATTATAGTTTTATAAATAACTATAAACTCTTATTTACTAAACTTGATGAAGCTCCGGTTCCCGGAATAATACTGAATGCCAGGTATGCTACAGGAAAGCGGTTATCATATACAACGGCGGGGCAAAGTGTTCCGGATGATATTGAAGTTGCTGATGTTGAAAATATAGTAAGAAGTATTTTAAGAGTAAATGAATAAAACCTGGTAATTCATACCGAGATAAGAAAGAATCTGTATATACGAGGGATCACTTATGAACGATCAGGCGGAAAAGCTTAGAAGAATAGTCGATTATGTTAATATTCCCGAACAAATAAAAACAGCGAACGCCGCAAGAGTAATTACGGTCACAAGCGGAAAAGGTGGGGTAGGCAAAACTAACCTCACGGTTAACCTGGCGATAGCTCTCAGCAAAATGGGCTTAAGGGTCGTTATACTTGATGTCGACTTTGGGCTTGCCAATATCGATGTACTGCTCGGAATGAGCACGAAATATACTATACTCGATTTGATACGCGGGAACCGGACAATTTTTGATGTTTTAGCCGATGGTCCCGATAATGTTAAATTTCTTTCGGGCGGATCCGGTGTGGAGGAACTTTTTCAGCTTAGAACAAATCAGCTCGGCAGGTTTATTTCTAACATTTCCCTGCTGGACAAGCTGTTTGATGTAATATTGATAGATACGGGAGCGGGCCTTTCGGCAAATGTAATGAGTTTTATTATGGCGGCTGATGAAGTTATTTTGGTAACGACACCGGAACCTACGGCAATTACCGACGCATATGCCCTGATTAAACTTGTTTCAAGAAAAGACCGGCACAGGATTATAAAAGTTGTTGTAAATAAAGCAGACTCTGTACAGGAAGCAAATGATGTTTTATCAAAATTATACATGGTTTCCGACAGATTTTTATCTTTCAAACTTCAAAAACTTGGGTATCTATTATATGATGATATTGTGCCGAAATCGGTCAAACAACAGAGACCATTTTGTTTAAGCTACCCTAAAAGCCAGGCTTCAAAGCAGGTTTGGGATTTGGCGGGAAATCTTCTTTCGGAAAACGGAAGAGAGTACAATGGAGGTACTGCCAAGGGTGTAAAAGGATTTTTCAATCGGCTGATAAGTGCTTTCAGCGGAAACTGATCAATGTCAGACTTCGGAGGTAATATGGAATACCGGGAAATTGGATTAGGAACAAAAATTGAACTGGAATTATACGATGAAGACGGAAACAGGCTTGCACCCGTCCTTATAAGTCAGTATGAAACATATGACGAAGAGAGTAATGTTGCAGAAATACATATCCCGTTTTTTGAGGGGAATATTTACCCTGTGCATCAATATACGGTTATGGATGTGATTTTCTCAAAGGAAAACGATACGTATATGTTTAAAGCAGAGGCTGTTCAAAGGTTTTACCATGATAATCTCGCGATGTTAAAAGTGAAACCTATAACACCGATAATAAGGATACAGCGAAGGGCCTTTTACCGTATGGACTGCGTTCTCGATGTAAGGTACCGGGCACTGGGCGATACTATCCCGAATGATGACAAGATTAAAGGGGAGTTTTCCGAAGTAAAAACGAAGGATATAAGCGGCGGCGGAATTTGCATGTTAATAGAAGAAAAACTGGAAAAATCATCATTTATTGAAGCCTTTATTCAATTGGAACCGGGTAATGAAATCCGTTTTATAGGAGAGGTAGTACGTTCAAACACGGTAAGAAAAAGAGGCAGGCTCATGTATGAAACAGGGATTGAATATAAAAAAATTGAAAACAGGGATCGGGAAAAAATAATCGGATATATATTTGAAGTTCAGCGCGAACGTCTGAAAAAAGGCTGGTTGAAAGCATGATAAAAAGTTCAAACGCAACCAGGGTATTAATTGTAGACGATTCCGCCTTTATGAGAAAGGTGCTTCACGATATTCTTGACTCCGATCCTGAAATTAAGGTTGTCGGCGTCGCAAAAAACGGTAAAGAAGCGCTTGATGTTGCCGAGTTGGTAAAACCCGATGTAATTACTCTTGACGTTGAAATGCCTGAAATGAACGGGCTTGATTGCCTGAAACGTTTGCTTAAACAGGGTTCGTATAAGGTAATAATGGTAAGCGCCGTGACGACAAGGGGGGCAAAATCCACGATCGAAGC
>LFRV01000016.1 GCA_001512485.1 Clostridiales bacterium DTU069
AAGTTTTAAACTACAGTAAAAAAGAAAAGAAAATAATTTGCCCACGTTTACTTGACACAAACTTCGTTTCCGCTTTTCTTGTATAAATTCTGTGATTTTGGTATAATCCATCTGAATTATGAAAATAAGGGGGGTAACGTGATACGGTTATATGATCGTATCATGTACGGACAGATGATAAGAATTCTGGTTGTTTTTACAGGAGGCACTATAGGGTGCACGGTGGATGATTCGATAATTGACGTTGACAAAATAAAGCCTTTTTACCTGTTGAAGCTGTTTAATGAGAAATACGATATCGGCGTTGAATTTGACACGATACAGCCATATAATATTCTCAGCGAAAATATCGTTCCCAATAACTGGGCTGTGCTGTATGAGGAAATAAAAGCGGTGAATCCCGAAAAATATGACGGCATTATCGTTACCCACGGTAGCGACACGCTTCCTTATACTTCCGCGGTACTTGGATATTTGTTTAACTATCTTGACATACCTCTTGTTGTTATCGGAAGCAATTACCCGCTTGAAGACAAGAGAAGCAACGGGCTGAATAACTTCTATAACGCGGTGCGGTTCATTGCCGAATCGGGTATGAAAGGCGTATACGCGATATTTGAGGATAATACCGGCAGGAATGTGGTATATCTTTCAACAAGGATAATCGAAGCCGACCAGTATAATGATCAGTTTTCGAGCTTCGGCGGCGTCGACTTCGGTGAAATGAAAGATGGAAAACTAATATTGGTGAAAAGCAAAATAAACCCGGAAAAGGAAAAGCTTTTGGAAAGCAGGGAAAGATTTATAAAAGGAAGCATTGATTTTTCGAACCGGATATTGGCGATAAGGCCGTACCCCGGACTTGACTACGGATTTTTTGATCTCGGCCGCGGGCCGAAGGCCGTTCTTCACGGGTTGTACCATTCGGGAACGGCGTGTGCGGCCGGACAGGAGCATTCGCTTCCGCGCTTTATAAAAAAATGCAGGGAAGCGGGTATAGACTTTTATATTGCTTCTATAAAAAACCCAAAAGGCGATCTGTACGCGTCAAGCGGGGAAATAATCGAAAGCGGCGCGATTCCGCTTGCGAATATTTCTTTTGAAGCGGCTTTGGCCAAGCTTTATATAGCATATAACCAGAAAGAGATGACACCGGTGGACTACATGCTCAATGAACAGTATTTTGAGTTTTTGCCTGCATAAATGCACCGATTATTTCCTTTGCAGATGATTGGGAGGAACGCTATGCTCGTTGCGCGCGCGTGGAAAGACTATGAGATACTCGATACGGGAGACGGAGAAAAAGTTGAGCGGTGGGGCAGTTTTATTTTGAGAAGGCCCGACCCTCAGATTATATGGCCCTGGCAGAAGGAAAGAGAAATCCGGGAGAATGTGCATGCGGTTTATCACAGGAGTTCGCGCGGCGGCGGGAAATGGGAAATATTGAAGAAAATACCCGAATCGTGGACTATTGAATATAAGGAGTTAAAATTCAAGGTTTCACCTACAGGGTTTAAGCATACGGGAGTATTTCCCGAGCAGGCTGTCAACTGGGACTGGATGATCGAAAAAATTAAAAAATCGGGAAGGGAAATCCGAGTGCTGAATCTATTCGGATACACTGGCGGAGCCACTCTTGCCTGTGTTTCGGCGGGAGCTTCGGTATGCCATGTCGACGCGTCGAAGGGCGTTGTCACATGGTGCCATGAAAACGCGGAACTTTCGGGATTTGCCGACAGACCAATAAGGTATATAGTTGATGACTGCTTAAAATTCGTTGAAAGGGAAATACGGCGCGGAAAGACCTATGACGCGATAATAACCGATCCCCCGTCTTACGGCAGGGGTCCTAAAGGAGAAATATGGAAAATAGAAGACGAGATGTACAGGCTGCTGTCCGATTGCGCTTGCCTTCTTTCCGAAGATCCGCTGTTTGTGCTCGTGAATTCATATACGACGGGGTTTTCTCCTTATGTCCCGGCGAACATTATGGAGATCACTATAAGGAAAAAAGCGGGCGGCAGAATAACGGCGGGCGAATTAGGCCTTCCGGTGAAAGACAGCGATGTTGTCCTGCCGTGCGGAGTATACGCGCGCTGGGAGAGCGGCAAATATATCGATAATATTTAAATACACCTTGAAAGACAGCTCCATAAGGGTTATCATAGAAGCATATTTATATGGATTTTCCGGGAGGATGATGCATTTAGTGGATTTGAAAGAAAAATACGACTTTATCATTAATACGCTGCAGGATAAAAAAGCGAAGGATGTAAAGGTCATAGACATCCGGCAGCTTACCACGATTGCGGATTACTTTATTATATGCAGCGGTACGTCGACAACGCATATAAAAACTCTATCCGATGAAGTAGAAAAAAAGCTTGTCGAAAAAAATGAAAGGCCCCTCAGAAGGGAAGGGTATAACAGCGCAAGGTGGATCCTTTTGGATTACGGCGACATAGTGGTTCATATATTCCATGAAGAGGATCGTGAATATTATAATTTAGAGCATTTATGGCAGGATGGAAAAACGATTGTGTTTGATTCTATAAATTAACCAACGATGGCGGATAAAATATATTGTGAGCGTTTACTCCTGGTTTAACGGTTTTTTTGCTGCGTTCCGATATATTTTTTAGATCTTTATATTGCTTGTGCGGGAGGAGAAAAAATGTCTTATTCAACCGAGATAGACAAGAAATGGCAGAGAAGATGGGAGGAAACGGGACTATATAAGTTTGACAGAGAGAATTTAGATAAAAAGCTGTACTGCCTGGAGATGTTTTCATACCCATCCGGAGCCAATCTTCATGTCGGTCATTGGTATAATTTTGGTCTGACCGATTCGTGGGCGAGGATGAAGCGGCTGCAGGGATATAATGTTTTTCACCCTATGGGGTTTGACGCGTTTGGGCTGCCTGCCGAGAACTATGCGATAAAAACGGGGATACATCCTAAAGATTCAACGTACCGGAATATAGAAACAATGGAGAAACAGCTTAAAGACATGGGCGCAACCTACGACTGGGATTACGAGATTATAACCTGCGATCCCGAATACTATAGATGGACGCAGTGGATATTTCTGCAGCTTTATAAAAATGGGCTTGCATACCGCAAAAAGGCGCCGGTAAACTGGTGTCCAAGCTGTAAAACCGTATTGGCCAATGAACAGGTGGTTGATGGAACCTGCGAACGATGCCACAACGAGGTTACAAAAAGAGATCTTACGCAGTGGTTTTTTAAGATTACCGAATATGCGCAGGAACTGCTCGATTTTATTCCAAGCCTTGACTGGCCTGAAAAAACAAAAAAGATACAGACAAACTGGATTGGCCGCTCCGAGGGCGCGGAAGTTGAGTTCAGTGTCGACGGAAGTGATATAACTTTTAAAGTATTTACAACAAGGGCGGATACGCTTTACGGAGTAACATACGTTGTCCTTGCTCCTGAAAGTGAAATAACCGATCTAGTGACAACGGAAGAATACCGGCAGCAGGTTGAAGAATACAAGCAGTTTGCGAAAAAACAAACCGAAATTGAAAGAATGTCCACAGTAAAGGAAAAAACCGGAGTATTTACCGGCGGGTACGCGATTAACCCTGTCAACAACGAGAAAATTCCGATATGGATATCGGACTATGTCCTTGCCGGTTATGGAACCGGTTGTGTAATGGCCGTTCCGGCGCATGACGAGAGGGACTTCGAATTCGCGCAGAAATTCAATCTTCCAATCAGAAGGGTTATCAGCGGCAGGGACGGCATGCCCGATGAGCTTCCTTTTATTGAAGACGGAATTCTTGTCGACAGCATGGAATTTTCCGGGATGACATCCGAACAGGCAAGGGACGAGATAGTAAAGAAGCTTGAAAAGGAAGGAAAAGGCGAGAAAAAGGTGAACTACCGGTTAAGGGATTGGCTTGTATCAAGGCAGCGTTACTGGGGAGCGCCTATACCGATTGTTTACTGCGAAGGCTGTGGAACGGTGCCTGTGCCTGAGGAGCAGCTTCCCGTCGAGCTTCCGTATGACGTTGAATTTACGCCCGACGGGGAATCCCCGCTGGCAAAGTGCGAATCGTACATCAATACGGTCTGCCCGAAATGCGGAAAACCTGCAAAACGTGATCCGGATACACTGGATACTTTTGTATGTTCATCGTGGTATTTCCTGAGGTATCCCGACAACCGCAACGATAACGAGCCGTTCAACCGCGAATGGATAAACAGGCTTCTACCGGTTGATAAATATGTCGGTGGAGCCGAACACGCGTCAATGCATCTGCTTTATGCAAGGTTTTTTACAAAAGCGCTGCGTGATATGGGATATCTCGATTTTGACGAGCCGTTCCTGTCGCTTGTGCACCAGGGAACGATCCTCGGCCCGGACGGTGCGAGGATGAGCAAATCAAGGGGAAATACGATTTCCCCGGACGAATATATCGAAGAGTACGGCTCGGATGTGTTCAGGCTGTACCTGGCCTTCGGTTTCGCTTATACCGAGGGAGGGCCGTGGAGCGATGAAGGGATTAAGGCGATTTCGCGGTTTGTAAACCGCGTGGAAAGGCTCGTGGAAAGCTTTTTGAATGCCAGGGACAAAGCAGGTACCGACCGGTTTGGCGCTGATGAGAAAGAGCTCGCGTATGTCCGCAACACCGCGATAAAGAGCGTGACCGAGGACGCCGACAAGTTCCAGTTCAACACGTCCATCGCACGGTTAATGGAGCTTACAAACGCATTGTATAAATATGAAGCCCTTGACAGCAAAAACAGGAAATATATGGAGAAAACAATCCGCGATCTACTGGTAATGCTTTCTCCTTTCGCCCCGCATTTTGCGGAAGAAATGTGGGAAAAGATGGGATACGAGTATTCGATTTTCAACCAGAAATGGCCTCAATATGATCCCGAAGCGCTGAAAAGGGATATGGTCGAGCTTGCGGTACAAATAAACGGGCAGGTAAAATATAAAATTGAAGTGTCGGCATCGGCGGACAATAAGGAAATTGAAGAGGCCGCCCTTAACGATGAAAAAGCCGCTGTTTATCTGAAAGACAGGGAAATTGTCAGAGTTATTGTTGTAAAGGGACGCCTGGTGAACATTGTTGTAAAAAAATAGCCTGCCGCTTTGCCGTTGTTTTCGGAAGGCTCCGATTTTCATGTGATTCAGCTACTATTGTCAGGCGGAGTTCGGTTTCCGCCTGACTTCAAAAAAAGCCCTTTTAAAGTTTCACGTCCTGCCAGACCCCGTCAAGAAGTACGCGCTGTGTCGTATATCCCGCCGATTTAATCATTTTTAAAGCCTTTTCGTAATAAGCGTCAATCCAGTCGGGATTATGCGCGTCGGAATTCAGTACAATGGGAATTTCCATCTCGCGCATAATTTTTAAAATCCAGACGGAAGGATACACTTCGGTCGTATATCCTCTTGAAATGCCGCCCGTATTTACTTCGACTATAACTTCCTGTTTTTTAATTTCATTCAGCGCTGTTTCAACGGCGGCACGGTACCATTGGGATTTTTCCGGGAAAAAGCGATCACCGGCATTGTTCTTTTTAAGTATATCAATATGCCCTGCAATATCCGGCGGGCGTTTGCGGATCATTTCGGTGAACAGCGCGTAATAAGCCGTTACCATTGCTTCCACGTCACCGCCGAAAATTGTGTCAAGAGTTTCTATGAACTCCTCCGGTGTACCGTCAAGCGCCATATAGCGGTCATTTGTTTTGCTGTATATAAAATGGATAGCTCCAATCGTATAATCCAGCCCCGGCATACCGCGGTAATCCGGGCTGTTCGGGTAATAGTCCGTTTCAAGGCCGGCATATATCTGAATCCGGCCTTTATATTTCTCCTTTAAGTGGAGGATTGTTTCGATATAATCATTTAAAAGCTCCGGTTTCATCGTCCAATATGTTTCAAACAGCACGGGCGCATGGCTTGAAAAACCGATAGCGGTAAAGCCTTTTTCAATCGCCGAACGGACGTAATCGTCGGGATACATGGCTCCGTCGCAAAAAAAACTGTGAGTATGATAAGTTGCAAGCATAATAACTCCAATCCTATTTCAGCTTTAGCTTGTTTGCGAGGTTCGTAATATTCACCGAAAGCAGTTCTACGTAACGCTTAATCTTTTTCGTCGTGGTTTTTTCAAATTCTTCTTCACGGATTTCGAAATGTTTTATTTTTTTATAATTAGTCAGTTTTTTGTTCGCCTTTTTAACCTCGGCCTTTATTAATTTTTCGAGTTCGTCTTTCTCAGGCGTTCTGCCTAACTGCTCAATTATAGCCTCCATGTTTGGCACTATCTGGGCACACACGATTGTTTCCTCATCGTCTTCGCTGTCAACGCCGTATACAAGCGATTCCTTTATATATTCGCTTCTGTTCAGATAAAGCTCGATATCCTCCGGATAAATATTTTTCCCGTTTTTCGTGACAATGACATTCTTTTTTCTTCCGGTTATATATAAAAATCCGTCCTTATCTATATATCCAAAATCACCGGTATAGAGCCATCCGTCTTTCAGAACCTCTTCTGTGGCCTTCCGGTTTTTATAATAACCAAGCATTACATTGTCGCCTTTAACAAGTATTTCGCCTATTTTATCCTTGCCCGGGTTATCAATTTTCACCTCTACCCCGGCAAGAGGCAAACCGACCGAACCGTCCTTATAATGCTCAACACGGTTTACCGAAACAATCGGAGAACATTCGGTAAGCCCATACCCCTGGAGGAGATTAAAACCCATTGCCCTGAATGCTTTTGATACTTTTGGATTTAGTGCCGCGGCGCCGGATATTATTATCCTTAGTCTCCCTCCGAGGCTTTCATGCACCTCTCTGAACAGTTTCCTGCGGATGTCTATGCCGAGTTTTTTCAGCAGAGGGGCAATAAACAAACCAAACTTGAGTTTTTTGTACGAACCTTCTTTTTGCGCTTTCTTGACAATCTTATCGTATACGGATTCGAGAATTAAAGGCACGGACATCATCAAAGTCGGCTTATATTCCTGGATATTTTTTGATATATGGCGCATGCCTTCGCAAAAGCCTATTGATATGCCAAGGTATAACGTTGTCAAAAACCCGGCCGTACATTCATATGTATGGTGGAGCGGGAGGATCGACAGGATGCTGTCTCTCGTATCGGCATAGATTAGCTGGGAAACGGCCATTATGTCATGGCAGAT
>LFRV01000073.1:0-350 GCA_001512485.1 Clostridiales bacterium DTU069
ATAGAAAGTCTTAGAAGAGAACTATCCCGGAACGCTCAATTAAGATATATGTGCGGATTATATGGAAGCGGAAAAAAGGCGATACCTAGTGAATGGGCATATACAAGATTTATTAAAAAACTATTTAAACATGAAGAAGAAATAGAAAAAATATTTAATAAACTGGTGAGAGAGTTAAAAGAAGTGCTTCCTGGCTATGGCAAGGAATTGGCAATGGATAGTAAGGCAATAGAATCACTGTCGAAGCGAAAGAACAAAAATGAAAAAGCAGATGGACGCAGAGACACTGACGCTAACTGGGGAGTGAAGGAGTACCGTGGTACTAGAGAAGATGGGACAACGTGGGAAAA
>LFRV01000073.1:480-5989 GCA_001512485.1 Clostridiales bacterium DTU069
AAAGGTTCAGTATACTGTTATTGTCCGGAAACAGGGGAACGGAGAGAAATGGCCTGCGGAGGGTTTGAAAGTGCCAGGAAGACAATAAAAAAACTATGTCCGACAAAACATTATGGACTGGTATGTAAAGGTTGTGACAAATGCCCGGTAAAGCATGGAATTAGGATACCATTGGATACAGATAGGAGGATATTCACGCCGATAGATCGAGCAAGCTACAAATGGGAAAGACAATATAATAAACGAACATCGGTGGAACGTGTGAACGCAAGGCTTGACGAGTGTTTTGGGTTTGAAAAGCACTACATAAGAGGAATAAAGAAAATGAAGATAAGATGCGGAATAGCATTATGTGTAATGCTGGCTATGGCAGTTGCAAGAATAAAGGAAAAGCAGGAGGACAGAATACGAAGTTTTGTTGCATAGCACGTAGTGATACACCACGGAAAGAGTAGAAAAATAAAGTAGTTACCCACAGGAGCCAGTGGGAGTAGTTGCTGTACGCTTTTTTAAGAAAACACGGTATAAAATGTAATCAACCAAGGATTTTAGGCGTTATAGTAATACAAGTTTACGTTATATACCTGTTTTTTTAGGTCTTTAAAAATAAAAAGAGTGAACAACGCAAAACGCATATTATGCCCGGTGCTTGACAAAGGTAAAAGAATATTGTATATTCTTTATTGTCAAAGAAGTAGAAGTATCCACTTCTCACCCTGTATCGAATTGATTTCAGGGTTAATCAGAGCAGTATTTGCTGTGGTTAAAGCAGGTGAAGTGGGACCTGCTTTTTTGTATGAAAAAAACAAATAATCATATATTTATGTATGATTATTGTGGGGTTCAAAATTTAGCGGAGGTGTTTTTTATTAAGAAAACTCAAATACAGGTGAATAACCAGATCAGGGATAAGGAAGTAAGGCTGATTGATACAGACGGCACGATGATAGGAATTGTATCAGCCAGGGAAGCTCAGTTAAAAGCCAACGAAAGGGATTTGGACCTGGTAAAGATTTCACCTAATGCCAATCCCCCTGTTTGCAAAATAATGGATTACGGCAAATATCTTTATGAATTGTCGAAAAAAGAAAAAGAAGCGAAGAAGAAACAGACAAACATATCGGTAAAAGAAATAAGGTTATCCGCCAAAATAGAAGAACACGACTTCTCGTTCAAGCTTAAAAATGCGGTAAAGTTCCTTAAGGACGGCGATAAGGTTAAGGTATCCATACGTTTCAGGGGCAGGGAAATGCAATACACCTCCATAGCTTACCAGGTAATAAACAGGTTTGCTGAAATGCTGAAAGACTATGGCAAAATGGAAAAAAGCCCTGTTATGGAAGGTAGAAGTATGACGGTCGTATTTTCTCCGATTAAAGAGAAATAATTAGACCGAAGTATATTGGCAAGTGTACATTTAATTTCAGTTTTGGCGTACATCAACAGTACGGTGTTTTGCGAGCGCGTTTTGCGGCAGCTTTGCAAAAACACTTTCTTGTTGTTTTGGCCTGTGTTTGATGCGATTAATTCACAGGCCTCTGCAGAGCTATAAAAATATTGAAGGAGGTTATGTCCATGCCAAAATTAAAAAGCCACAGCGCTTCTAAGAAAAGGTTTATTATAACCGGCACTGGTAAGGTTAAAAGAAATAAAGCATATAAGACCCATATTCTTACCAAAAAAAGCACAAAACGCAAACGTAATCTACGTAAGCCAGCTTTAGCATCAGATGCAAACGCGGCAATTATAAAAGCAATGTTGCCTTACAAGTGATAGGAAAGAGGTGTAGGAAATGGCAAGAGTAAAGGGTTCTGTTGCAACCAGAGCAAGACGAAAAAAGGTATTGAAGCTCGCTAAAGGTTATTTCGGCGCGAAGAGCAAATTGTACAGGGTTGCGAATCAGGCGGTTATGAAGTCATTGGTATATTCATACCGTGACAGGAAAGCTAGAAAAAGGGATTTCAGAAAATTATGGATCACGAGGATAAACGCGGCGGCAAGAATGAATGGGATGTCGTACAGCCGCTTTATGAATGGTCTGAAAAAATCCGGTATAACGCTTAACAGGAAAGTTTTGGCCGATATGGCTGTAAACGATGCCGCAGGTTTTGCAAAACTTGTTGAAAAGGTGAAAGGGTAAATTATGACTTAATCCCGTTCCACGGGAGATTATAATATATCGATACCGGAATACGAAATCAAAAAGCAATACCAGAAAGGTGTTGCTTTTTGTTATCGACCTATAATTTAACCTCCGTTTTTCCGTCCCGCTAGCTGCAGGTATGTGACCGTATTTTTGCATTTTTATTACAAAGCAATATAAACAGTACAAATATAACCGGGAACAGGATATAATTGCAGTAGCAGACGGTTCACAGAAAAAATAATATACGGTTTTAAATTGAAATAAGACATACCCGTCTTGAGTATATGGTATATCTGTTATAAAATAGTATCGGAGCAGGATGGCTGTACGGGTTTTTTTAACGTATAATCACATTCCGTTGGGGGAGCTTTTGTGGCAGGAGTAAGCAGCATAAAAGAATTTTTTATAGTAATAGGAAATTTTCTCGGTTTGAACGGGCCTCTTGATATTTTTTTAATGCTCGTTGATATAAGTATCATTTCCTTTATTGTATATAAGGTTATACAATTAGTCCGTGAAACCCGCGCAATGCAGCTTGTTAAAGGAATATTATTTATTGTTGTCGGACTGAAGGTCGCGCAGTTAATAGGGTTAAAAACAATGGCTTATATACTAGAAGGCGCTATATCCCTGCTCGGTTTTTCTCTCATTGTACTGTTTCAGCCCGAACTCAGGCGAGGTTTGGAAAAGATTGGAAACAGCGGTTTCCGCAGTTTCCTGTTGTTTGATGAAGATGCTGATCAGCTTCGCACAACCGCATCAATTGAAGATATAGTCAAATGCTGCAAGCACTTTTCAGAAGAATACATTGGCGCGCTTATTGTATTTGAAAGAAATACAAAAATAGGTGATGTGATAAATACGGGAACTCCAATGGATTCCCTTATATCTTATGAACTTCTTACGAATATATTTACTCCCCATGCACCTCTGCATGACGGCGCGGTTATTATAAGGGACAACAAGATTAAAGCGGCGGCGTGCTACCTCCCGTTAACGGAAAACCCAAGCCTGAGCCGTGAGCTTGGAACGCGCCACAGGGCAGCTCTTGGAATTACTGAAGTATCGGATGCGATAGCTATTGTGGTTTCCGAAGAATCAGGAAAAATATCTTTTGCGCATAACGGCGGTTTAACACGGAACTTAACGCCGGATACGCTGCGTAAAGCATTGTATCGTTTCCTTCTTGATAAGAGCTCCGCAAAAAAAGTACGCTTTTTATTCAGAAAGGTCAAGGAAGATGAATAGGCGCATAAGCTTAAACACTATTTTGGAAAATGATTTGGTTCTTAAGATTATATCGGTGCTGATCGGAATTTTAATCTGGTTTGTGGTTCTTGACCAGCAAAACCCAATGAGCGAGCACACGCTATCTGTTCCGCTGCGTACAAACAGGGAAGTGCTTGCCGTTAAAAATATAAGTCTCGTTTCTTCAACCATACCCGATGCCATTAATGTAGTGATAAAAGGCAGAAAACAGAGGCTTGAAAAGGTATCCGCCAGTGATTTTCATGCCTTTCTCGATTTCAGCGGGATTGAAAGCACCGAGCAGGCAACAATGAATATACCCATTCCGCAGTATAACGGGGATCAGGACATCATTATTACCGATGTCTATCCTAAATCTGTCAGGATTTCGCTGGAAAAAATAATACGCAGGGAATTTCCGATAAATATAAAATGGTTGGGTTCATTTTCTGAAGGTTATGAAGCTGTTAATATAAAGCTGAATCCCGATTCGGTGTTTTTACAGGAGCTTGAAAGCGTAATCAACAGTATTGACAGTGTTGCCGTTACAATAGAACGTGAGCAGCTTTTTAAAGGAGATTCTATGAACAGGCGTATTGAAGTGTATGACAAGGACGGCAAAATAATACCTTCGCTTGACGGGAGTTTTCAGACAAATATAAGTTTCAATATCGCCAAGACGGTTCCGGTGGCAACAACCGTTACGGGAAAACCGAAAGAAGATTTCTATGTGAAAGATTATAAATTATCCCGTAATACAGTACAGATAATCGGGAACTATGATGTTATCAAAGATATTAATGTAATTAACGCTGAACAGCTTGATGTGAACGGGGTGGAAAGCTCATTCAGCAGGGAGCTTGAGCTTAAGATTCCAGAAAATGTGCAGCTTTACAACAGCAACAGCGTAATATCCGCCCAGGTTAACATAGAACGTTATTCATATAAAACGGTCTCAATACCGAAATCGTCAATTACAATTTTCGGCGGTGATGTAACCGGTAAGGTTAAATACAGGATCGCGGAAGAAGAAATATCATTTGTAATAAAAGGCCCTGGCGAAATATTAAACACAGTTGACGCAAAAACTATTAAAGGGTTTGTAAATGTTTACGAATTAAGCGAAGATAAAGGGACATTTGATGTGCAGATATCCCTGCCTTCCGGAATTTACATAGACGGTAGCGTTATAGTTACCGTTGAAACCGAGACTACAGTTCTGCCGGAAGAAATAGAAGAACCTGAACCAACGCCTTCACCAATACCCGACGAGGATACTCTTGAGGAAGAGCCTTTTGAAAAACCTCAATAATCTTTTTCTTTTTCTTGTTTACATATCATCCATATGCTAAAATATCTAAGGTGACTAAAAAGGCCGTTGGAGGTAGATATGGGCACAAAAGAAATATTGCGTTTATTACCGGGCTTATTAGGCGGAATTGCCATATTTTTATATGGTATGAATATGTTAGGCGAAGGGCTTCAGAAGGTGGCGGGCGAACGACTAAGGCATATAATCGGTCTGTTGACAACAAATCCGTTTATGGGGATCCTGGTTGGAATGGCAGTTACGGCGCTAATTCAAAGCAGCAGCGCGACGACGGTTATGGTTGTCGGGTTTGTAAGCGCCGGGCTGATGACTTTAAAGCAGGCAATGGGCGTTATAATGGGGGCAAATATAGGCACAACCGTTACCGCGTGGCTTGTTACAATAGATATCGGTGATTATGCTCTTCCGATTATTGCATTAGGCTTTATATTGTTTTTTTTCATTAAGCCAAAAAAAATCAAGTATATTGGCCAGATAATTTTTTCTTTTGGCCTTCTTTTTTTTGGCTTAAATATTATGGGCGATATTATGGCGCCGCTGTCCAAGTCCAGAGAAATTGAAAATATAATGCTTCAGGTAGGTGGGAATAAATGGCTTGGCATGTTAATAGGGACCGTTGTTACGGCGGTTATTCAAAGCAGCAGCGCTACAATTGCGGTTTTACAGAAACTTGCAAGCCAGACAACTGCATCGGGTGAAGCTCTAATATCACTTGATGCCGCGATTCCGATAATGTTTGGTTGTAATATCGGGACGACAATAACGGCATTGCTTGCTTCAATAGG
>LFRV01000073.1:6051-13360 GCA_001512485.1 Clostridiales bacterium DTU069
GTATGGACACCGCGATAGCGATATCGCACACCGTCTTTAACGTTTCCACTACGATACTGTTTTTACCGCTTATACCGCTCTTGGTAAAACTCGTGACTTCTTTTTATAAGGGCAAAGATGAGCTTACCGAAAAAACGCTTATCTATATAGGTGACAAGATATCTTCGCCGACAGTCGCGATGGAGATGGTGAAAAAAGAAATGCTCAGGATGGGGAAAATAGTTCAGAAAATGTTAAGCCATACAAAGGAAGTCATTCTGGAACAAAAATCTTCTCTTATACCGGAAGTTGAAAAGATGGAAGACACGGTTGACATGCTCCAGCATGAGATACTGAATTACCTTTCGAAAATATTGTCACAGAGTGCGCTGACCGAAAGACAATCGGTCAGGTTAACCGGATATATGCGCATGATCCATGATTTTGAAAGAATCGGTGATCACTGCGACAGTTCAACAATGCTTGGGGCAAGCAATATTGAGAATAAGCTCCAGTATTCCGAAAACGCTTTGCTCGAGTTAAAAGAAGTATTTGAAAATATTGAGGATGTAATCCAAAAGACAATTGAAGCTTTTGAAAACAGCGATGAGGAGAAGGCAAGAAAAGTTCTTTCCGAAGAAAACAAGATGGACAACATTGAAAAGACTTTGAGAGAGAGGCATCTTGAACGGCTTAATAAAGGCGAATGCAACCCGAATACCGCTATTACGTATGTTGAGCTTATTCATACATTGGAGCGCATGACCGACAACTGCAAGAACATTGCCGAGTCTGTAATGGATGATATTTATCACAAGCTTACCGGCCATTACAACGATAAAGAAAACGCGTTTATATAGAGAAGCCACTGCAATATATCAGACAGTGATAATTAAGAATAAATATTCCGCCTTTTCAATACGGTTATCAATCCGGAAAGATATTCATACACATTGCATATGAATGTTTTATGAGAACCTGATCGTGCGGAAAAAGGACGGAACATACGGATTTATCAACTCTTTTCGGGAGGTCTGTTGTGGGAAGATTATTTGGCACTGACGGTGTTCGCGGTGTCGCAAACACCGAATTAACATGCGAACTTGCTTTTAGTTTGGGGAAAGCGGCGGCCTTTGTCCTTTCGGAAGAGGCTAAACAAAAACCTCGGATTATTATAGGCAAGGATACGAGAAAGTCCGGCGACATGCTTGAAAATGCCATAGCCGCAGGGATATGTTCCGCGGGAGCGGAAGCTGTTTGCGTCGGAGTTATATCGACTCCTGCCGTGGCATACCTGATACGTGAGTATTCGGCAGACGCCGGCGTTGTTATTTCAGCGTCGCATAATCCCGCTGAATTTAACGGCATAAAGATTTTTAATTCTTGTGGATACAAACTGCCGGATGAGATTGAAGAACGCATAGAAAAAATAATACTGGACAATACCGAAACGCTGCCGACCATTCCGGGAGACGGCGTCGGCAGTGTAGTTGACAAACCGGACGCGAAGGGAGACTATGTTTCATTTCTTAAAAGAACCATTGACACCACTTTTGAAGGCCTAAAAATAGCGCTTGATTGTGCAAACGGGGCGGCATATGAAACAGCGCCGGCGGTCTTTCGCGATTTGGGAGCGGAGGTTCTGGTTATCAATGACAAGCCCGACGGCCTGAATATTAATAAAAATTGCGGCTCAACGCATATGGAAACGCTGGCGGAATACGTCGTAAATAATGAATGTCATTTAGGGCTTGCTTTTGACGGCGATGCCGACAGGGTTCTCGCGGTTGACGAAAAAGGCAGGATTGTTGACGGGGATATGATCATGGCAATTATCGGGCTTGAACTGAAATCACACGGCAGGCTTGCAAACAATACGATAGTGGCTACAGTCATGAGCAATATCGGGTTTGATATAATGGCAAAAGAAAATGGCATTTTGCTCGAAAAAACGAAGGTCGGGGATCGCTATGTGCTCGAACGTATGCTCGAGAACGGTCATATACTGGGCGGGGAACAGTCCGGCCATATAATAATGCTTGAATATAATACTACCGGCGACGGGCAGGTAACCGCACTTCAGCTTGCGCGGATAATGAAGAAAACGGGAAAAAGTCTGTCCGAGCTTGCTTCCGTTATGAAAGTGTACCCGCAGGTCTTAAGAAACGCAAAAGTTAAAAACGAAAATAAAAATAAATATCTGGATGATCCGGAAATCGCGCAGGAATGCCGTAATCTTGAGGAACTTTTCAAAGGTGAAGGCAGGGTGCTGATAAGACCGTCCGGAACGGAACCTTTGGTAAGGGTTATGATCGAAGGTAAGGATCAGGATTTTATTACAAAGAAAGCCGAGGAGTTAGCTTTGTTCATTGAACAAAAGCTCGGCTAATATTCCTGATGTATAACGCAATTATTTAAAATAGAGTTCTATCGTAAAATCACGGTTTGGCAGCGCGGAAAAATGCTTCTTGACCGTGGTTTTTGTTATAAAAGCAAATGGAAATAGTGTACAGGCAAGGTGTGCATTGAGAAGAAAACACAGGAGGTCCAATTGTGCTAAAAGTCAACTATCTTGCATCCGGAGGGATAATTACAAACTATAAATGTTCGTCGAAGTGCAGGCACTGCAGCTATTCCAGTTCCCCAAAATGGCCTGATAACTACATGACGCCATTCATCGCCGATGAGATTTTTTCCATTCTGAAGAGCTTAGGATGTCATTCCGTTCATATCGGCGGCGGAGAACCGCTTCTAAAACCCGATAAAATTATGGATGTTCTTATTGCCGCCCGAAGAAACAAAACCAGCATTGAATATATTGAAACCAATGCATCCTGGTACACGGATGAAGAATCGGCAAAAGCCGTTCTTAAGGAACTAAAAAGTCATGGAGTACACACTCTGCTTATATCGATAGACCCGTACCACAATGAGTATATACCTTTTTGGAAGGTTAAGGCATTAATTCAGGCCTGCTCAAAGGCTAATGTGAAAGTGTTCCCCTGGCAGATTGAATTTTGGGGCGATCTTGATGTGATGGATGATCGTATCCCCCATTCCCTTGATGAGTACATACGGCTTTTTGGGCAGGATTACCCGTTGAAGCTGGTAAACAGATACGGGCTTAATTTGAAAGGCCGGGCCCTGGAGACATATAAACCTATGATGAAAAAGCAGCCTTTTGAACGGATATTGGAAGGATCAATGTCCTGCAGACTGCTGTCGGGTATTTATCACTTCCATGTTGACCTGTACGGCAGCTTTATTCCGCAGTCGTGCCCGGGATTTTCAATTCCGTTAAGGGAACTGGCGCATGGGGCTGATCCCGATAAATACCGGATAATTTACAGCTTGGAGTCCGCCGGCATAATAGGTTTGGTTGAACTCGCAAAGAATGAATACGGGTACATACCCAAAACGGAGTATGCCGGAAAATGCGATCTCTGCTATGATATCAGGAACTACCTGGTTTTGGAACTGGGACTGGAACTGCCGGACTTAAAACCGGAAGGGCATTATAAATATATCTGAAGGAAAAATTCACAATAAAATTTGTGAATAAATACTACGCTAGGGTTAATTTTTAAACAGCGAATTCGATACAAAAGAAATATGTAATATTTTATTACAAATAAGGGCAAACTATTGACATTGTTGAATATAAATATGTAATATAATATTACAGGGAGGAGGTTTGAGCTAAATGCAAAATATAAATGAATTGAGTGCGAAAATTAGAGCTGCAAGAGAGGAAAAAGCGTTTAGCCAAAGCGAAGTTGTTGAGAAGCTAATGGAATATGGCATTAATATGAGCAGAGAAACGCTTAGCAAAATAGAAAATGGCAACAGGAGTATATCCGCCGTAGAGTTAAATGCTTTATGTAAAATTTTAGGCATAGATATAAATAGTCTTTTTAAGGAAGATGATGATTTGGTTACTCTTTTTAGAAAGAGGAATTTTTCAGAAGATACTATTAATGAGATTGAGAAACTCCAGGATATGATAAAGATATTAATTTATCAAAAGAAAATATTTAATGGAGAGTTCAAACCAGTAAAGAATAAACCATTATGGGAGGAGTTTTAAGATTGACGAAGGATATTTTGAATCTCCCGGAAGAGTCTTTAAGACTGCAAATAAAGGATTTAGCGGAGGAAACAAGAATAAAGTTCGCTAGAAAAGGGCTTTCCGATATATTTGACATTCTTTCTGAAGTTGCATTTTTAATAAGAAAACCTTTGGATACGAATGAATTATCGGGATTCAGCACTTATTTCGAGGAACAGTTTATTGTTTTTTTAAACAGTAATTTTACATTGGGACATGAGCGTTATACCGGCGCTCATGAACTATATCATATTATTTATAATGCCGACATCCTAAAAAAAGAAAAGATACTTATAGACGATGATAAACACAAAGAAGAAGATATAAAAGCACATGTGTTTGCTTCTGAATTTTTAATGCCTGAAGACTATGTAAAGGAAGTATTTTTTAAAATTGTTAATGAAGATAAGGACAATATTTTGCCCAGACATATTGTGAGAATGCATTGTTATTTTAAAGTAAGCTATAAGGCTATGCTAAAAAGACTTATCCAGCTTGATTTGTGTTCAATTAATAAATACGGGAAACTTGCGGATATTTGTTCCTTAGATAACACGGAACAACTCCGGAATTTAGTCAAACGGGAAGGTTATGGCATTGAACTTATTATTCCATCAAATGAATTATATGTACCTAGAGAATATATAGAATTTATAAAGAGTAATTACGAAAGAGGGAATATTTCATACGAGAATATGAAAAACAGTTTTAAATTTATTGGCTTAACACCTGATGATTTCGGGTATGGATATCCCCCGGAAGAGGATTATTAGGATGAGGTATAAAGGGGCCATTTCAGATGCAGATATCCTGATTAATTTTGCCAAAGTTAAAAGTTTGGATGTTTTGGAACTGTTATTTAAAGAAATTATAATTTCACAATTTGTGTATGATATTGAAATAAAGAAAAATGCAGGTAAGTATTACAGTGTCGTTAATCAAGCTATTTATAAAGACGGGGGTATATTTAGAGTCATAGACAGGAAGAAAGATAATTCATTAAATTTGCTAGCCAAAAGTATTATTGAAGAAAAGAGAAAAGTAATCGGTTTAGGGGAAAGTGAATGTGCAGGATATGCTCAAGCCTTAAGAATTCCAATAATAATATCAGATAATTATACAGAATTTAAGTGGTTAAATGAATTCATCACCTTAACACACAATAACATTCTGGCTTTATGTGTATACTTTGAAGAGATGACAAAGAGTGAAGCAGAAAATATTTTTAATAAAATAAACAATCAATTAAAAAATCCGACTAAAGATACATTTAATGATCAGTACATAAAGGCTATGAGAAGATTCGGCAGAAATGAATGGGAAAGATTTTTGGGCATAACAAAAAAAACCCTGCATTTTTAGGCATGGTTTGCAGGGTATGCTTTATATATCTCCTATATAATAAGCTGTGAAAGGAGGGAAGAATGTGGATTGGCTTGACAGGTTCGAGTTGTGGGTGCCGGTTGTTGAAAAATAAAAAGCATAAACGAAAGTTCTGATCAAGATAAAGAATTATTAAATCTAACCAATTGACTTCATCAATTTTTGTGCTATTATATAATACATAAACTACAAATAATTACAAGGAAATGGTTGGAATGTAAAATAATAAAACGGTTTATTTTTTGTAATAGATACTTATTGGGGAGTAGTCCAAGTGTTATGTTTCAGTATTTAAGCTGGACATGCGCTTTTTTTATTGAAAAAATTCCGAACCCGAAATTTTCCTGGAACGGGAGCGGGAGTTTTTAGGTACCACTTGTAATTACGTGGTGATTTTTTATGACAATACGGCGGGGGTTTTTTGTGGCAGCATTTCATCACTGTTATGAGAGTGGGCATAATAGAAGATAACTCGTGACAAAATGGTTGCCCGAAAAATACGCATTTTAGCCATTATAGTCGCTTAACGGGGGTGACTTAATATTAAAAGATCAATAATTTTGTTTGGGTTTCTGCTGATATTTTGGATCGTGATTTCCGGGAAGGCTGATATTCAGCACGTTTTTGTCGGGGCGCTTCTCTCGTTGCTTATTGTTCTGTTTTGGAGAGAAGATCTCTTTTCAAGGCTTCCCGGTACGCCTAATATAAAGGAGTTATTATACCTGGGGCACTTTATCCTGCTGCTGGTCGGATATATTATTCAGGCCAATATTTCCTTGGCTAAAACGCTGCTGTTTTCAGATCCGCCTGCAAAGCCGGTTTTTATGGTTCTCGAACCGTCTGTCGAGAGCGATTGGGGCCGGGCGCTTCTTGCAACATGTATCACTATTACCCCCGGCACAGTGAGTGTTGATGTTGATCCCGAGACAGGCAGGTTCATTGTGCATGCTCTCACGGAAAAGACAGGGATCGATTTGCTTCACTGGCGGCTCATTAATGTAATTCATAAAATTGAAGCAAGCGCAAAGGGGGAATGAGCATGCTGTGGTTAATGACAGGACTGCTGGTATTGATTCTTCTGGTTCTTCTGCGCGGAATTATAGGTCCGACATCCATTGATCGCCTGATTTCGATTAACGGCATTACAAGCATGGTCAGCATGATTATTCTGTTAATGGCATACAGAAGCGGAGATTATGGTCTTATTGACATAGCTTTCGTTTTTATGATTTGCGCGTTTGCGGGAGGGCTATGGATACTCAGAGTGCTCACCCACGGTGATTGGCGGCTTAGGATTCCGGGCATTAAGGGTTTCGAAGGCGATAAGGAGGAAACTGATTAAGATGATAAAAATAATAGCAAATATATGCTTTATTGGCTCATTAACAGCTTTTGCCGTCGGAACGCTCGGATTGTATAAACTCCCTGATCCGTACTCGAGATTGCACGGTATGGGAATCGGCGATACGCTTGGTGTCGGGTTTTTCGGGCTTGGATTGCTTTTTCTCAGCCCAAACTGGATTATAAGGATTAAAATAATGGTTTGCCTGTTCCTTTTCTGGGTGATTAATCCGACAATGACGCACCTGATAGCGAAATCGGGCTTGATTCATGGTACAAAGCCGACAGAAGGGACAAAAGTGATAAAGGAGTAAGAGTAATGTATTTTGAAGCGTTCGATTATTGGCTCATAGCCCTTTTGATAATTCTTGTCGTGGCAGCTTTAGCGATGTATTTTCTCAAGAACCTTATGCACGCGGTAATTGTTTTCGGCGCATACAGCGTGACTATGGTTCTCGTATGGCTTACGATGAATACGCCCGACCTTGCGATAACAGA
>LFRV01000094.1 GCA_001512485.1 Clostridiales bacterium DTU069
GCGAAGAAAAGATAGCTTTGAAAAAGAAAAGAATAGAATTGCTTGAAGAAAAATATGATATCAATATGGCTCAGTTCAGGGAAGGAATGATTTCCGAAGCGGACATTGCCGATGAAGAACTTGCGCTTTCGGTTGAGAAACTTGAGCTGGTTAAAATGGAAACCGCGTTGGCAGAAGACATTCTTGAAATAAAACAAAAAATGCACATAGATCTGAGCGATAAAAACAAAGTCGCTTTTGAATATCAGTTGGGAGAAATAGGATCGCCTTATCTGGTTCAAACTTTTGACATTGACAAGGCGGTAGAAAAAGCTCTTGAGTCGGATACGGAAGTTTATCGCGCGGAAAAGGCGCTGGAAGCTGCGGAAAAGAAATTTGAGATTACAAAGGAGCGCCTGAAACCGGGAAACGATTTTTATGACTATAAGGAATATGAAATGGAACTGGCAAGAAAGAACCTGTACGACACGAAGACAAATCTTGAGGTTTCAATCCGGAATGCCTATAATGATTTATTAACCGCATCGGATGCGCTTAAACTGGAAAAAAGGAGACTGGAGCTCGAAGAAAGCAGGCTGTCGACATTATTGACAAAATATGACGCAGGAATGATAAGCCGGAAGGAAATAATAGAAAGCGAAGTAAAAGTGCTTGCCCAGAAACAGGCGGTTCTTGATGCGATATTGGATTTTAACCTGAAAAATGAGGCTCTAAGATATTTAATTGAAAGATGATTCGAATAAACCAATTATGTTAAAGGCATACTATATGTGTTGGATGAAGATTCAACACATATAGTTTTTTTTACCGTTTTTCCGATAGTAAAAGGATAACGGCAAAGAAAGGAGATTGTTATGTCAGTAACCGTAGTTGGTGTTTTCGACAGAGTGGATTATGCTGAAAAAGCAGCAAGAGAGATTAAGGAACAGGGCCTTAGAACGGACGATATCTCCATTTTGGTAAAGAATGATGATCAGGCCGGCGGCGATAAAAAAGGTATGACAAACGATAATATTTCGAACGGGGCGGTTACCGGAGGCATTATAGGAGGGCTTGCGGGTCTTCTTATCGGTGCAGGACTGGTTGCCATACCCGGACTTGGTATAATAGCCGCGGCGGGACCTATAGCCGGCTTAATCGGAGGAGCAGCCACCGGAGGTATTGTCGGAGGTTTGGTCGACCTTGGGATTCCTGAAGAAGAAAGTAAAAAATATGAGTCGGATGTACGCGAAGGCAAAGTCGTTTTCAGCATGAAGACCGACGAGGACAAGGTTGAGAGCGTACGGAGCATATTACAGGCAAATGGGGCCGAGAAGGTTAATACCCATTGATTCATTTTCGTAAATGGATAGCGCCGATACCTGAAAACTGTATGTGAAGGTTTTCAGGTATTTTTCTATAGCAATGGAGAGCTGCAATCAGTATAAAAATTGTGAATAATTTATCCACAGCCATGAAAACTGTTTAAATCAAGTTATTCACAAATTTATCCACACAATTCACAACAAAAGAATGTTTGAATTTCAAATCATTGTGATTTGTGTGGATATCTGATGTGGATAAAATAACGGGCGATATTATTAAAAATAAGGTGTTAATGTTACCGTTTAGCAATACCTTTCCTGGGTAAGAATATGATAAAATAAACATATAAATAGCTTTCGATCTACGAAAGGAGTTGTTGTAATGAAATACATATTCAGTGGGAAAAATATTGACCTGTCTCAATCATTAAAGGATCACGCAACTAAAAAACTGAATAAAATCGAAAAGTTTTTCAAGCCTGAAACTGAATGCCATCTTACTTTTGCTGTTGAAAAAAGCCGTCATATTTTTGAAGCGACCATTATAGCAAAAGGCTTATTTATCAGGGCCGAAGAAACCACGGGAGATATGTACGCCTCAATTGATGCCGTAATTGACAAGCTTGAAAGGCAAATCAGGAAAAATAAAACCAAATTGGGGAGAAGAATCCGTCAGGAAGCATTTATTCCCGATAATTTTCAGATAGATGAGAATATTGAGGAAGAAAATAATTTTAAAATTATGAAGAGCAAAAGATTCGCGATAAAGCCGATGAGTATCGAAGAAGCAATACTCCAAATGAATCTTTTAGGGCATAATTTCTTTGTGTTTTCAAATGCGGAAACCGAGGAAGTCAATGTTGTATATAAACGCAAGGATGGAAATTACGGCCTGATTGAACCGGAATTCTGAGCACAAAATTGTCCCGGCGGATATTTTAATCAATTATAAAATTTTTATAAAACCGTTAGTAAAAAACAAATAATGTGGTAGAATATAAATGAGGGATTAAAATATTCCGCCGCCGGGTCATATCGCTGAAAAAGCGTACATATTGATTAAGCTCCGCCGAGATAAGGAGTTGAACTTATGAAAAACAGAAAAATCAAATTGACTGAAAAAGATCTGCATATTATAGATGTATATTCGAAAAAGAATTTATCGGATACGATACCTCAGTTTAACGATTCTTCCGAAAAAATGACCAGGCAGGCGAGGGAAATGACATTTGCGAAAGATGAAAAATTAATTTAATTTGTTGATTAAAAAGCCGGAAAGAGGGTATGAATACTATGAAATATTTTCATTTTTGTTCCTCCTTTTTATATATGTTACAAGTAATTTCATATGAGTTCGTTTTTAAAAAGGCACATTGCTGGAATCATTTATAAGTTTCATAACGGTGCCTTTTTTGTTACCCTTTTTCCGGTAAATTCCGCTGTTGATCGAGGG
>LFRV01000124.1 GCA_001512485.1 Clostridiales bacterium DTU069
ATCATGGTATGAGGAGGGAGAATATGAAAAAAAGATTAGTAGCAATTGTTCTGGTAGCCTTCCTGTCTGTAACCGTGTTTGGCCTCTTAAGTCCGGATATGACCCGGACCTATGCGGAGCAAACCTGGCAGAGGGTGGATTTTATCAGCGGCATTGTTACTGCGTATGAATTAAACGTCCGGAAAGGACCGTCCACAAAATATTCCATTGTGGGAACATTAAAACAAAACCAATGGGTCAATGTATTGGCAAAAATCGGCGACTGGTACGTAATATTTGATCCGAATTCAGGTCTGGTCGGATGCTGCAGCGGAAAATACTTGCAGCCTCCAAATAAAGTTGAGCAGCCGCCCGGTTCGAATCCGAAAACTCCAACACCGACTCCCCAGCCGACAAAAGCCCCGCAGCCGGATATATCAAAAGATGAGCAGTTGCTTCTCGATTTGATAAATGCCGAACGGGCAAAAGCAGGGCTCAACGCTTTGGTTCCGGATGCTAAATTGATGGAAATCGCGCGTTTGAAGGCGAAAGACATGGTAGAAAACAATTATTTCTCCCACCAGTCTCCAACTTATGGCTCTCCTTTCGATATGATGAGGCAATTTGGTATAACTTTTAGGTCGGCAGGAGAGAATATAGCAGGGAATAGTACTGAGGAAGCGGCTGTGAAAGCCTGGATGAATTCCGAGGGGCATAGAAAGAATATCCTTAATGGAAATTTCAATTATACCGGGATCGGAATTTATAAAAGTCCGAAGTACGGAAAAATATTCGTCCAAATGTTTATTGGGCGGTAAAACAAAGTTATTACTATGGAGGTGTAAATTAGCATGAGCAAAAATAGGAATCAGGAGCAAAATCGAAGCAGTAACCAGGAGAATCAACAAAGGAGAAAACCAAATTTCAGCAACGATCAGTTGGGTGAAAACATGACTGAGTTTTCAGAAGACATTAATGCCAATAATGCACAAAAGAAAAAGCAGAATAACAGGTAAGTTTGGACCGTCATCTTCAGCATGTCTTATCCGTGTCCGAATATCCGGCAAAAAAGAGCCTTTGGCTCTTTTTTTGTTGTATATCAGACTTTTCAGCAATTCGATACGTTGATATAATATACATACTATGGTTGTATTGACCGTAAAATGGATGTACGTTCTCTCCCGTTGATTAAGCGATATGGAATATATTCAGGCCGCGGCACAAGGAGGATTCAAAGTG
>LFRV01000083.1 GCA_001512485.1 Clostridiales bacterium DTU069
CGCAGAAGCTGATATCCTATTCCCGGCTGCTGGCCGACAAAACCGAACTGAAACGATACGCACGATATATCCATATCGGGAAGCTGGCACGCAAACGGCAAACCGTATGAATCGCCGTATTTTCGCGTATATTTCGTGAGTATTCTCATGCAGTTATGGAAATGGCGTTCATTATCCACGTCGAACAGTTTATCACGAAGCCTTTTGTAAGTTACTCTCCAGGTATTCCTCATCATTTCCTGGAAACTGTCGTAACGGCCGAAGTTTAACACAACCGCGTAATTCTGCTCAAAACCGACTTCAACCGGATGATTGATCCGCTGGAATGTTTTTGATTCTTCTTTATAATCAAGCCCTGCGTATCGTCTTATACTCGGCAACTGTCCGTCGCATCCGGGATAAACATAATCAATCGATAAACCGTCGCACTTTGTGTCTATGTCCTTGCGATACGCAAAACCGTAATACATATAGTTTAAAGTTTTGCTTTCCGGTTTGCTCATGCCTATCGCACCTATATTGAACCTGCGATCCACATTGTTCTCCGACCGCACGATATCCAGCGACCGCATTGTTACATCCGCGGCCCAGCGTGAAATAGCCGCTGTCTCTCCCGAATCTATGTTTTGCATTGCAAACACCGGTAACGCGTAACAGGTTTCCATGCGCCAGAAATATTCACAGTCCAAGTCTTTGCCAATCGCATAGTCGGGCGCAAATTCATTATGTTTGTACCAAACGCCAGGGGCGAAATAATAATAATCGCGTATCTCATTGGACTGCGTCATAACTAATGAAATTTTGGTCGAAAACCCAAGGTCGTCCGCAGCCTTTATGACCTTTACATTGCGTTTAACTTTAAATCCCGATTCGCACAATTCGTAGACATCGGAAAAATAGAATTCGGAACCTGATGGTATTGATAATGTTCCTTTTGCAATTACCATATCATCAAAAGCCGAAACTTCATCGTAAGCCTTGTCATAAAACTCGCTGGCTGCAAATGCCGTCTTAACGGTTACATACATCGGGCGCCTGTTAAAATATAAAAGAATATTGTTCTTTCTGACCTCCAGGCCGCCATCGCAAAAACACAGTGAATAATCTCCGCAAACAAGCTTCATCCTTTTTACCTCCTTCAGAACTCCAGGCTGCAAATAAATGCAACAGAGTTTATTTTTTTACATATAAATCGAGCTTCAGGGTTTTCCCTTTCTTAAGCTCAATCATTGCAGTATTCCCCTCTGTCTGAACCGGTCCGCCATCGGCTTTTAAGCCGGATAGCCCATAACGGTAACGAACCTCAATGGTTTGATCCTTCAGGGAAAGAATCACCCTTATTCAGCATTGGCGGGAGCGCAGGCAAAGACTCCAAAACGTTCTTCTTTCAACAGGCATGCATGAATATTCAAATTGATGTTTTACGGGCTTATTATTCTTTTTCACTTCAGGCGAAGCAGGAAAAGGCTTCGCCTGATTGTCTGCGTGCTCATTATTATAAGGCTTCATATTTTTTTACCTTACCGTGATCGCGACTGCGGAATGAGGCTGAATTGTAAGTTCTATTTTAACCCCTTCCTCATTCACCGACCAATCAACTGTTTCGTTTTTCAGTTCTGACGCGTCAATAAGAGCCTGAATCTGTTCGTTGTCCAGGTATGTCGGACTTCCCATTTCAACCCACGCTCTTTTGGGGTTCGAATGCGTTTCATCAATACGCTGCAGTGAAACCGACAGCACATTTTTAAGCCCTTTTAGAAGAATTCTTACCTTTTCAGCATTAATCGGAGCCTTAGGAACATTATGGTTCGTCAACAGAACAGTTATTCCTTCAGAGTTGCGCGACGCGGTACAGTCAATCGTAGTATTTTCCTGTTCGGCAGCAGTTTCGAGTTTATCTCCGTTCAGTTTCGAAAGCATCTGAAAAGCGCGGTACGAAGGTTTCGGTATCCCATATATGTTCAGAAGCCCGAATCCTCCGTGGTATGGAACGGAACTGAAACCGCTTTCTTCAAATATATCGGAAAATGTCCAGAAGGAATAGCATTTTAGCAAATCAACACGATCGAGTTTCATATTGTCCGTAATTGTCTTTATTATAAAAGCTGCGTTATATGGAATATCATGATACGGATCGCGCGGGCTCGGTGAGTTATTCCATTCGGTATAATACACCGGCAGCGGGTCCGATTCCTCAAGGGCTTTGTTGAGCTTTTCAGTTAACACTCCGCGTTTCGCGCGGGCCATCTGCTCTTCCATATCGAGCCCGAGGCCGTACGCGGCATCCGTCGGGTAATGGTGGGTAGATATAAAATCAAGCGGTACATTCTCTTTTTTGCAGAATTCTCTTAATTCGGGTATCCACGCGTCTATCGCCGAAGCCGGCCCTCCGACTTTAAGTTCGCTGTCTGCCTTTTTAATCGCGAGCGCCGCATGGCGATACAACTCAAAATACTCCTCCATTGTTCCCGACCAGAATATATCAAGGTTTGGCTCGTTCCATACTTCGAAGAACCATTTACGTACCTCATCAACACCGTAACGCTGCACCAAATGCTCGGCAAGCGCTCCAATCAAATCTCCCCAGTCTTCATAGGACTTCGGC
>LFRV01000062.1 GCA_001512485.1 Clostridiales bacterium DTU069
AACGCAAGGCTGGACGAGTGTTTTGGGTTTGAAAAGCACTACATAAGAGGCATAAAGAAAATGAAGATAAGATGCGGGATAGCATTATGTGTAATGCTGGCTATGGCCGTTGCAAGAATTAAGGAAAAGCAGGAGGACAAAATACGAAGTTTTGTTGCATAGCACGGTAGTGAGTACACCACGGAAAGAGTAGAAAAATAAAGTAGTTATCCACAGGAGCGAGTGGGAGTGGTTGTTATACGCTTTTTTAAGAAAACACGGGATAAAATGTAATCAACCAAGGATTTTAGGCGTTATAGTAATTCAAGAGTACGTTATATACCTGATTATTGAGCCCCTTAAAAACAAAAAGAGTGAACAACGCAAAACGCATTTTTTATTATTGACTTGACAACTGGGTGTGTTATTAAATATAATGAAACATGGCAATATATGGATAGCGCAATATTCTTATTTGTAAGGAGGTGTTCAGTGTGAAAAAAATTACTTTACTCCTTGCATTGCTTCTGACATTAACAGCCTGCAGCAATTTAACTGCCACAAACTTAATGGCAGGCATTAAAAGGAACGACATTACTCCGACTGTTATTGACGGTACGCATGAAAACAGCGTTGACAAAGTATCGGAAACCGCCGGTTTTTCTCTTGATATTTTCAAAAAAATATACGGAAACGAAAATATACTTATTTCACCGCTTTCTATCGTTTCCGCCCTGGCCATGACGGCAAATGGCGCGGAGAATGAAACACTGTCCCAGATGGAAGAGTTTTTCGGCTCGGACATAGACGGCTTGAACGAATTTTTATATGCCTACAGACTTTTTCTCCCAACTGCGGACAAATACAAGGTGAGCCTAGCCAACTCAATATGGTTTAGGAATAAAGAAAGCCTGACGATAGAAAAAGAATTTTTGCAGACAAATAAGGACTATTACGATGCCGAAATATATAAAGCGACCTTTGACGACAGTACGAAAAATGATATTAACGCCTGGGTGAATAAGAAGACAAATGGGCAGATTAAAAAACTTCTGGAGGAAAAGCCGCCGGAAGATTCTGTAATGTACCTTATAAACGCACTTTCTTTTGATGCCGAATGGCAGAGTATTTACAAAAACACATCTGTACGTGAAGGCGAGTTTACCGCACATGACGGCAGTAAAAAGACGGTTGATTTTATGCACAGTACCGAATACGGCTATATTGAGCTGCCTAATGCGATTGGATTTTCAAAGCCTTATGCCGATTACCGCTATTTCTTTGTGGCGTTATTACCCGATGAAGGGCTTGAAGTTTCTGATTTTATAAACTCACTTGATGGCAAGACATTAATTAATGCCGTTAAAAACCAAAGGGATGAAATGGTGCATGCTTCCATGCCTAAATTTACATTTGAATACAGCAAAGAGCTTTCGGAAGCATTAAAGGAATTGGGCATAAAGGATGCATTTGATTCGGAACTGGCAGATTTCAGCTCTCTCGGACATTCGAACGATGGTAATATTTTTATCAGCCGTGTTATCCACAAGACAAAAATTGAAGTAAACGAAAAAGGCACAAAGGCAGGTGCTGTTACGGCAGTAGAAATGGCCAGTGGTTCTGCCGCTCTGGCAGAGCCGAAGATAGTTAAATTAAACCGTCCGTTTTTCTTTATGATAGTGGACAGCGAGTTTAATATGCCGGTTTTTATGGGCGTTTTAAACGATGTAACATGAAAAGCTAACAGAATAAGGGAATGAAGAAGAAACATCACCAAATCGGATATAGATGATGGAGAAACAAACAAGCTCCAAATTCCTGATACTTTAAGTAATTCCCAATTATCATAAAATTAACAGACTAAAGGCATAAAACAAGCGGCTTTCATTTTTTGAAAGCCGCTTGTTTCAACTGGTCGGAGTGACTGGATTTGAACCAGCGACCTCTTGCACCCCAATTAAGAGTTGCATAAATCAAAGAAAATCATGGGACATTAAAGACCTTTTGTATCAGGCTATTTCAAGCCTGCTGTTTACATAAAAACATCATTGAACATCATCTAAAATCATTGTCGAAGGTGTAAATAAGGTGTATAAGGTGTAATTTTTGAGGGTAGGGGGGGACCCAGCGCAGTGGGCGAGAGAGTACCCTCCCGAAAAAATATTCCGCTCTATAAGGCTACTTCTAATAACCTATAAAAGAGCGGAACAAAATTATGTATAACTTATATGTACTACAAATCTCCACATGGTGGATTATACTGTTGACGTAATTCCTGTTCAATTTCTTTTCTGCCTTCCTGTTGTTTATTTGGAGTATAATGTACAGCAAAGTATAGTGTGCCTTTTTTGTTCCTTTTCCAGCAGTCAGTTCTTTCATGATTTTCGACTCTTGTTTTTACTTTTGAAGATTCTCCTATGTCAATCACATAGTACCCATCAGATCTTTTGTCTAGTATCACGTAGACTCCTGATCTATCTTCTAAGCTACTGGTTGAAGAATAGGGGCCATTAAAAACATAATTACCAATCGTTATTGCCATATAACTATTACCTCCTTTCATAATCTATATTTCTCCATAAAAAATGAAATTCCTTCATAAATACGACAAATTTTTATTCTTATGTAGTTTATGGTAAAATCTCTATATGGGGGTGATCTAAATGAAACTGAATTACGATTGTGTTCGTGATGTTTTATTAGCTCTTGAAGAAAGCCTAACCATAGACGTTGAAGATGATGGCGATTATTCTTATAATTCTTTATTATCTAATGAAATTATACAATTAGACCGTCTTTCAAAATATTCAAAGAAAGATATTATATATTCAGTTTTGAAGCTTATTGAGGCAGGATATCTAAATGGAGATATTTATAACGAAGGTGATGGCTTAATTTCTTTCTGCGTTAACGACATTAAGTACAAAGGCCACGAATTTCTTCAGGCAATCAAGTCAGATACCGTTTGGGAAGATGTTAAAAAAATTACAATAAAGATCGGTTCTATCTCACTCCCTATAATATCTTCAATTGCCAGTAACGTTATATCAAAACTTATATCAAATGCAATGGGTATGCTATAGGGTATTATATAATTGCGCAAAATTTTTGCTTTTTGGGAGTATTCATTGTTTACAAAAATACTAATGATATCCGAGAAATTTCTTATTATCTGTTATATGATTCGCCCGGCACTATTCTTCTCCTTTAAAGAGTGATTAGCATCCTGTCCATAACATTTCTGTACAGTCTAATAATATGCTTGGGATGATAACATAGCTTCCTTGCTACATCCTCCCATTTGTTTGGCCGTCCCTTTGAGGTCCAGAACCGGCATTCAATAATTTGTTTTTTGAACAGGAGATATTTCATGAAATACATGTTCTATTACATGCTTGGCTTTTATAATTTCTTGAAGCTCTTTTGTGCATGAAGCATACGCACCCTTTATTATTTGGAGCATGATTTTCTTTTGTTCTTCGGGGATTTCCATAGCATGATACTTTTCTTCTTCAGTAGCGTAATAATCAAGGTTATCCTGTAGCCGCTTAATCTCTTTGTCTATATCAGGGTACATTGTCAGGTACTTTTCCATTGTTTTTCTGTCCATTAGCGTAAAACACCTCCAGGAACGATATTATAAATAATACCTCCCAGCAATAAAGGCATGACAAAACACACCGAAACTGCATCATACTATATATATATGTAAATGCTTTTAGGCGTTCGACGTAAATACCAGTCCAATTGCTATTTTTCCAGCCCATCCTGTCGATAGGCTTAAAGAGCTATTTTTTATTTTTTAGTGCTTTGATAGCTACTTCTCTGAGAATCTTAACAATTTCTTCGTGTGGCAATCTGTTGTCTGGCCTTATGATTACTACTGTTGTCCTTGGCCCGAGCAGGATTAGATTGTAACCCTGCTCGATCCAGCTAAGTTCCTTAAGTTGATTAAATTGCCGTTTACTTAGTGAAGGCTGTTCATTCAAATCAAATTTGCGTATTCCGGATTATTCGGACAGTATTTCCGGGAGTATCCGGACAATAAAACCGGATA
>LFRV01000066.1 GCA_001512485.1 Clostridiales bacterium DTU069
ACGGCTTCCTCGTAAGGCATATATTCGAAGCCGACCTGTTCAATTTCTTCTTTTGTCAGATGACTTACGGCATAAATAATTTTAAAGCGGCCGTCCGATGAACCATGAATTAAATGCGCGGCAGCAGACGGATTCTCCTTCAAATCGCGGTTCTTCCTGTACTGCTCAAGGATGTAATCCCTGCCTTTATACCCGTATTTCCTTATTAACCCGTCAATAACATCGTCCTCGCCGAATTTTTTTATACCGGGCGCGAGAATTATCAGTTCCCCTCCATCAGCCATCGCCATCCGTGTGCGATAGATCGCCTTATTTCCAAGCCACGTGCTTTTAAATTCAAAAGGATCTAAATATACTACCGCTTTTTTTATAGGTTTATCCATCATGTTTAAATTTTTCTGCCGGCTTAGTTCGACTGCTTTTTCAAACATCCTGCGGCTTCCGGCAAAAATCCCCTCTATTATCACATTATCGTCGCTGACCGTGGTTACCGTCAGTATGTACGATATCGGCAGCCGGTCAAGGTAATGCTTCTGCGCATAGTCAAAGACTTTTCTTACCGGCGAATGATCTTTCCCCATCATCCGCTCCATACCGTATACGGCTCCAAGCATGTGGCTCTTATTAATCGTGTCTTTTCCGCCGCATCCCACCAGTACGTTTTTGGAGTAGTTTGCCATTCCAACAACTTCATGCGGAACTACCTGGCCTATCGAAAGTATAAGATCATACGACTTGTCAAGAATGCGTTTATTCACTTCAACTGTCATCGCTTCGTTAATAAGGCCTTCAGAAACATCCCGTACAAAATCTGACGGAACCTCCCCGATTTTAATTACGTCGTCCCTCCATCGGTGAGGAATTATTTTATCATACGGGACAGCCCCTTCAAAAAAGACCTCCGCTTCTTCCTTCGTCATAGGTTCATGCGTTCCCAATGCCGGCATAACATCTACCTGTACGGAGTCCTTCAGCATCGAATATATCATCGCCGTTATTTTACCTGCGCCGGAATGCATTCGCGTTAAATCGGGAGGCAAAAGCAAAATCTTTTTAAGCTGTATTCCCGGTCCTTTTAAAACCTCACGAAGAACACTCTCTATTTCGCTGTCCGTAACCCCGGTCTTGTCCTTCGCAATTATGAATATGTCTCTCATTGGCCTCTCCTTTCAAACCATTTTGAACAGGCGAGGAAATTTTAACTCCTCGCTCGGTTTTACAGTGGTTACCTGCCGCCTATGGATCAGGGGATATTTTCCGCCTCAAATAATTGTTATACCGTATAAGTTGAAGCCGATGTGCTTCCTCCGCGTCCGGTCCAGTTTGTATGGAAAAATTCCCCTCTCGGCTTATCTATCCTTTCGTAAGTATGGGCGCCGAAATAGTCCCTCTGCGCCTGGAGCAGGTTTGCCGGCAACCATTCATTCCTGTACCCGTCAAAATAGCAAAGCGCCGAAGTGAACGCCGGAACGGGAATCCCGTTCGTAACTGCCGCGGCAACCACTTTTCTCCAGCTTTCCTGCGCATCTTCAACCTTTTCCTTGAAGAAAGGATCCAAAAGCAGGTTTGTAAGGTTTGGATTCTTATCAAAAGCCTCTTTTATTTTCCCAAGGAATTTTGACCTGATAATGCAGCCGCCCCGCCACATTAAAGCTATACCGCCGTAATTCAGGTTCCAACCGTATGTTTTTGCGGCGGCGCGCATAAGCGTGTAACCCTGCGCGTATGACACAATTTTGGACGCGTAAAGCGCCTTGCGGATATCCTCTATCATTTCGCTTTTATTCCCTGTAAATCGGGGTTTGGGCCCCTTAAGCACTTTTGACGCGTGGACCCTTTCTTCTTTCATTGCCGACAGGCAGCGAGAAAAGACCGCTTCTCCTATTAGTGTAAGCGGAACACCTTCATCCAATGCCGCTATTGCCGTCCATTTGCCTGTTCCTTTCTGGCCCGCCGTATCAAGAATTTTATCCACGAGCGGTTTCCCATCTTCATCTTTATAAGCCATTATATCGCGGGTAATTTCAATAAGATAGCTGTTCAATTCACCTTTATTCCATTCATCAAACACTTCATGCATTTCACCCGGGGTCATACCGAGAAGTTCCTTCATCATATGGTAAGCTTCGCAAATAAGCTGCATATCCCCGTATTCTATCCCGTTATGGACCATTTTGACAAAATGTCCCGCTCCGTTTTCTCCAACCCAATCACAGCATGGGGAGCCGTCATCCACTTTTGCGGCTATCGCCTGAAAGATAGGCTTCACATGCGGCCATGCTTCGGGAGAACCGCCGGGCATAAGGCTCGGGCCTGTGAGCGCGCCTTCTTCGCCGCCTGAAACACCTGTTCCAATATATAACAGGCCTTTCTCCTCAACATATTTTGTACGGCGGATTGTATCGGGGAAATGCGAATTTCCTCCGTCAATGATAATGTCTCCCTTGTCAAGATACGGAATCAGCATATCTATAAAGTCATCAACCGGCTTCCCCGCTTTCACCATAAGCATTATCTTGCGCGGTTTTTTTAATGAGTCAACAAACTCCTGTAGCGAATATGTACCGGTAATATTTTTGCCCTTTGCGCGTCCATTAACAAAGGCGCTTACTTTTTCGACAGTACGATTGAACACCGATACGGAAAAACCTTTACTCTCCATATTCATTACAAGGTTTTCTCCCATTACGGCCAAGCCAATTAAACCAATATCGGATTTATTGTTCATATTAAGTCCTCCCTGTATATTTCATATGCATATCTCGCTTATGAATCCGGCATTAAGCCTTTTATCTTTTTACCCGGGCATTTCCCTGCCATATGCTCCATATCTGTTCTTCATCGGCAGGCTGGACATAATCCTTAAGGAATGTCGTAGCAGCAGCACCGCATGCCCATGCGAACTGCAGCCATTTTTCAGGCTCCCAGCCTTTTAATATCGAATACAGCAAACCACCGACAAACCCATCTCCGCCGCCAATACGATCAAGAACATGAATCTCGCGCGGCTCTACCACATGCCAGTTATCACCCTCATGCATTATTGCACCCCATAAATGGCAGTTTGTACTTATTACCTGGCGAAGTGTCGTAGCATATACCGTCGGGTTCGGGAATGTCTTTTTCACAGCTTTTATCATTTCCTTGAAACTGTCAATTTTGCTTTTTATATCCTTGCCTCCGGCTTCCGGACCCTGGATGCCGAAACAAAGCTGGAAATCTTCTTCATTTCCCGCCAGTATATCTGATAGTCCCGCTATTTCAGTGAATATATCCCTTAGCTCCTTTTCCCGGTTTTTCCAGAATGTCGCACGGTAATTCAAATCGAACGATATTCTTGTGCCGTGTTTCTTTGCAGCCCGTGCCAGTTCAACGCAGAATTCACCCGTTTGGGGAGACAAAGCCGCAATAAGCCCGGACATATGCAGTATCTGAACGCCTTCTTTATTAAAGATCCTGTCAAGGTCAAAATCCTTAACGTTAAGTATCCTTCCAACCTCTCCCGCACGATCATTGTGAACTCTTGGCCCTCTTACGCCAAAACCGCAATCGGCTATATTAAACTGATGACGGTAACCCCATGGGCCGCCCTGGGGCACATCCTTTCCCTCATAATCCATATGACGGCTGGCAAGGTTGTCCTTTATCATTCTTGCAATAGGACTGTCTTTAACAAAATTAGTTAATACCTTTACGCGCATCCCCAAGTATGCCGAAATGCTTGCAACATTAGTCTCGGCACTGGTAACATGCATTTTAAATGTATCACTGCAGTATACAGGCTGCCCGTCCAACGGCGTAATCCTTACACCCATGCTGGTAGGAACCGCTATCGCGTACATCGAATTTTCACGTAGTTTCATTTAATATCCTCCTTTTGTCGTCGGCCATACCATAGCAGCATAAATGACCATGGCAATGGCCGTTTTTTTTCGTATTCATTTACTATTTTACCTGATTTTATTTCGACAGGATATAACAGATATAAATTTTATATTATATCCAACAAAAAATATTTTTTATGCTATCAATCAGGATTTTGCAGGTGAATGCAAGCTTTTTCTTCAAAAGCCGCAGCGTTTTATTGTCTATTAAAACAAGAAAACCGCAATTACAATGTAATTTTAACTTATTTGTTCATCGTTTTGTTTGCATTTATTTGTTTTTTTCTTTTATTTTCAACGGAAAACATGTATTAAAAGAATTGATAAACGCACCAAAACGGTGCGTCTTATAAAAATGCTTACCACTTATTTTATACCGTAAATTTTTATATCCCCCGATGTTGTAGAAATATCAATTTCGCCTTCACCGCTTCCAACCCGGCCTTTTAGTTCTCTTTTACCGGATGATGAAATGCTCATCAAAAAATCCTCACAGTTAATACTTCCCGATACCGTTTTTAAGTCGGCGGTAAATCCGGCACTTCCCGGTAATCCAAGTTTAACATTACCTGATATGCTTTTTGCGTTTATTTTTTCGACTTCGTTTGTAAAATTCACGGCAAAGTTACCGGAAGTTGAGTTTATTTCAGCCTCTTCTGCCGCCGCGGTCAATTTGGCATCTCCCGAAACGGTTTTTATTGTTATCTCTCTTGCCTCCAAAAAGTCAATATTAATACTACCCGAAGTTGTATTTATTTTTAAGTAATCCGATATTGCTTTATCAATATTGCAGCTTCCTGATACCGAGCTTGCTGAAATATTATCCTTCGCTTTTATTTCGGATATTTTTATATTTCCGGAAGTCGTATTTAGTGTTACATCGTTCCCTGTTAATTGATCTGCCGTTACATCTCCCGATATGCTGTTTATTTCAATATTCCGGTCCCAGCCATCAGGTATCGCAACATCAAGTTTTGTATCCTCGCTGATTTTTATCCCGGTCTTTACAGGATATACAATCCTTACTAAAGCTTCATTTCCATTTTTTTCAACTTCGAGGTACGGGATATTATCTTTATTAAAACCGACAACGTTTCCGTAAAAATGCGCTTTTACCCGGTCGGAATTATGAGTAAATATTTTTACTTTTGAGCTTACCGAACGAATGGTTATTTTATCGACTCCGTCAGTTGGAATTTCACCGGTACTGTCAATATCATAACCAAGTAATCTGTTTCTGGATGAATTATCTATCACCGTGTGGTCATTGGTATCTTTTATCCGGCCATAAAAAGCAAAACCTCCGAAAACTACGATAACTATCAATATAAATCCTATCACCGGCAGAATATTCTTTCCTCTTTCAACCATCAGATAAATCCTCCTTGAGCTGCTTAAACAATATCCTTGCTTATATGTATCACATCCGTGACTCTGCTGCAATAGACTTAATTAAACTCTAATCAAAATCTAATCGGAATAAATACGGATTCTAATCCTGCCGTCAAATAACAATTTATTGTTTCGTCTTCTGAAAACATTAACAAAGCAGCTTTTATCTTTTATGACTGTTCAATATGCTTAAAAACTCCCTTTGATGCTATAAACAGCAGTGCCGCCGCAACAAAATTCCATAGCGCGATTATCATAAAAGCGGCTTCTTTGTTTGTTAGTGCAAAATAAGCAATAATGCCGAATATGGCACCCGGCATTACAACAAAAAATGAAACGAAAAGTTTTATGAATATTTGCATTGCCTTACTGTGCACCGCGCCGAACAAGCGCCTTGACACAATGTCCCCGTAGATATAAACGGCGCCGTACAGAGTATAGCTGATTATGCACAGAAAAATAACAATAAGGCTTTTTTCAAAAAATATATACGATATCGTAAAGAGCAGGATACCATCAAAAAAATTTTTAATATTCTCTGTAAGCGTTGTATACAACAGCTTTTTCCCGTCAGGTTCAGGTATAAGAAAAATATACGGCTTTTCGATTTCCTGCGGCCACTTTCCCTGAATAACGAAGAAAAAAAGCATATATGCACTGAAAAACAGTACTATGAATATCTTAAATTCAGTCATTGAAGGCATAAAATACTGAAACAGCAAGCCTGCCGGAACAATAATAAAACTCGATTTGTCGAAGAACAGAAAATAGCTTACTTTCCTGTATTCAAGCATTTGTTTTTGAAAAATAGCCGCGGCGCCATTTGCGGTAAACCCGGTTCGTATGTTCCTTGCCTTCTTTTTCCCAATAACAGTAACATCACGACCCTGCCGTTTCGCTTTTATCTTCAGCTCTTTATACTCCGTAGCAGCGAGCACATCCTCGTAATAATCAACATTATTTTTATAAATGATAAATAAAAATGCCGCTATGATGCCGAACAAGATCGCGACGCTGATGAAAAACGCGGGCGTTATGCCGTAAACTGCGGCGGATACTATTGTTGAGAGCTGTCCTGTAACAGGAAACCACGAAAAAATATCGGAATTCAGGTACCTTATAACCGAATTCGGAAAATCATTCCCGGTAATTATGCATATAAGCAGCCCTAGAACAACTAAAACCATTAACGTGTCAATAATTCGCTTTGCCGTTATCCTGCCCGTCTTGCTTTTTGAAGTGTAAATATACAGAACCATCCCGATTATCGGACTTAAAAGCGAATAAAGAAGTACGGTAAGCAGTATTATCCAAACTCCATATTCGGTGAGTATGAAGTTGTTTTTTATATTCGGTGTCTGGAAAATCACAAACAGTATTATCAGAAAAGAAGTTCCCATGTGCTTGATAAAACCGTATAAAAGCACTTTATTTTGCTTAATTGGGGACGTAAAAACCAAATTTACATCTGAAAATCTAAAATACGAGCTTCCTTTTTCAACGCCCTGCCTTAGACTGAAATAAAAGTAAATAATAACAAGGGCTGTAAATATTGCTTTAAACAGTTCATTCGACCCATGCCTTACGGCGCCTGAAGGCATAATCAGAACCACCACAATAAGGCCGACCATAATAATACCGATTAAGATATAACCTATTAGCGCCAATGGCTTTCTTGCAAGACCGCGAATAATATTTTTCAGTTGTGTGCGAATGATAAAAAATAACGTGCTCATAATCAGACTGCTCCTTCCGTAACGGCAAAAAAGATCTTTTCAAGGGATTCCGAGCCGTTTTCAAGTTCTTTCCGTGTTCTTGAAAGAACAATCTTTCCTTTGTTCATTACAAGCACTCTGTCCCAGACCCCTTCGATACTGTCAAGGATATGAGTGCTGATTAACACGGAGCAGCCTTTTTCCCTTAATTCCAGAAAAGTATCCTTAAGCTCTTTTATGGCTTTAGGATCGAGGCCCATCATAGGTTCATCAAATAGAACCATCTTTGGGTTTATTAATAATGCACAGCATATGCTGACCTTCTGCTGCATTCCCTTGGATAATTCCTTGCCGAGCATCTGCTTTTTATCTCCCATGTCAAACCGGAAAAGCAAATTCTCCGCATTTACCTTCCAGCTTTCATTAAGCCGGTATGCGCGGGCAATAAATTCCATATGCTCCCAAACGGTGAGGTATTCATACACTGCCGCAGTTTCGGGAACATACCCGAAAACCTTTTTCGAGTTCAACGATTTGTTCGGCTCGCCGTTTATTAATATAGTACCGTCAAATTTTAAAAGTCCTGCTATCGATTTAATCGTAGTACTTTTCCCCGCTCCGTTCGGGCCAAGCAGAACCCCTATTTCCCCGCCTTTTACCTCGAAACTGATATTATCTACAGCCAGAACCTGATCATATCGTTTTGTCAGTCCATTAACAACAAGCATGCTTATGCGCCCTTTCATGGTAATTTCTGCAATAGTATACATTAATAGACCCTTTTTTTCAAGCAGGATACCTTCGTTTGTGAAACAAAGTATACTTG
>LFRV01000059.1 GCA_001512485.1 Clostridiales bacterium DTU069
CTTCGCGATAAACCGAATTTAATTATTGCATTTTTTTATTCCCATGTCAATAACATTTTTTTCTTTTTTAAAATCTTTTTTAGCCGGTATTTCTTGCCCTACGGACAAGCTGATTTTAGCCGTATTGCGGGTTTTACGGCAAAGAAAGGAAAACGGCGTTTTAAGCGCGGGCAAAATAAAACCCGGCACACTGCTTTTCCGTGTGCCGGATTTATAATGCTATCAGATCTAAGCAATAATTTAACGGCGTTTTTTGAAATATTCCTTTACGAGAAACTTCATCAAATCACTTGGCTGTTTTCTTACAAATTCCGCTTTATCACCGAATACCATCCCATACGGCGCATCTGTGGTATACGGCTCCCAGCGCGGCATTTCTTCACCCGTCGAATCCGTTCCGTTAGGATCGCCCGAGCGGATAAAGTTTGCCCAGTAATTGCACATCTGGCGCGCCAGATCATAATGTTTTCCGACAAAAGGCCTCCAGCACTTCGCAAGCGTTTCGAAAAAGAACCAAAGATCAACCGAGTGGAAGGTTCCGGGATTGTCCCAGCCGGGTATTTCCGCGTCGAAATTATAGTAATACATCGGCGTGTTCGCATGCGTGTCGAAATTTGCCTGCGCCATAATGCGGATCGCGTATTCAATTGAATTAACACTCGCTCTTTTTATTACATCGTCGATGCTGCCCGACTGAGCGTCGCAGAGAGCAAGAAATTCACCGGCATTATCGCCGAAAAGCTCTGTTGCCATATTTCTGAATTCATCATGGTTTTTTACTTCAGGAACACTGAAGAACTCATCCGACGTATGACCCAAAAGCACGGGAACCATCATGCGCTTATTATCCAGAAACAGCTCGAACGGATCGCCTACAATGAAAATATCGTCCAAAACAGGCCAAAAGAAATGTTTATACTCCACCGCTTTATCCCGTATGTATTCCGCATCGAGCTTACGGGCTTCGGACAGTGACGAGACACCAAGGAATTCGAAAAATTTTACACCCTCCTGTTCAGCCTCTCTCAAAGGCGTGTTAAGGCGCGGAAGCCGGTTATTCGGATATAGCGGGGCAAATACGCCGCTTTGGATAATCGCCTTTTGGAACAATCCCTTGTTTTTGGGAGATGTAATATGAATCAGTACGCTTCCCCCGCCTGCGGACTGTCCTCCTATCGTAATATTGTCGGGATCGCCGCCGAACGCGGCAATATTACGCTTTACCCATCGCAGGCCCGCCTGCTGGTCAAGCAGGCCGAAATTAGCAGGAGCGTCCGGTGATTCGGCCGTTATTTCAGGATGGCATAAAAACCCGAAAACATTAAGCCTGTAATTAACCGTTACTACAACTACTCCGCGCCTTGCTATACGTTCACCGTCAAATTCCATCTCGGCCGTATGTCCGACCTGGAACCCGCCTCCAAAAAACCATACGTACACGGGCAGCTTTTCATCGGCACTTTTTGCCGGTGTCCATACATTAAGGTAAAGGCAGTCCTCATCCATCGGAATATCAGGATCAACCATCCATTCTCTTGTGTATATATTGTTCACATTAATAACGGTCTTTTCCTGCATCGATATCGGAGCAAATTCCACAGCATTGAAAACACCTTCCCAATCTTTCGCAGGCTGCGGAGGCCTCCAGCGGTTTTCTCCAACCGGCGGAGCCGCGAACGGTATTCCCTTGAAACTCGTTATACGCGGATCGGCCGCGGGCAGTCCCCTGACGAGTCCATTTTCAACTCTTACAACTCTAAGCATTTTTTAACTCCTTTCTTCTTGCAATAAAAAATCATATTTCTTAAATATCAGCTCAGGCATAATGCAGCGGGTATTTACGGAAAGGATTAACCCCGGATTTTCCGGTTATCGGTAAAACATTTTATTATATTACAATTTTACTCCAATTCTTACGCATTTAAAATATATAAATCCTAAAATCCTGTTTTTCGCTTTTTTATAAACGTTTTTATTTTAAACGTCCGCATTTTTGCTGCTGCAATATTACGGCAGCCATTTCAAAACCCATATATTATATGTAAATCTCACCCCTTCTTCCAGATTTCGTCTTTTTTTCCGGTTAAAATTGCTAATTATTATATTCGTTGATATAATAAATAAAAAAAGTTTTATTATGTAAATTTTCGATGAAAGGGTTGTGTGCATTGATAACACTGAAAGAAATAGCCCAAATGTGCGGCGTATCAATCAGCACCGTATCGAATACAATAAACGGAAAGCCGAACGTCGGCGAAGAAACGAGGCGCAAAGTGCTTGAGGTTATAGAACGGACCGGATATAAACCGAATTATTTTGCGCAGGGAATGCGAAAGCAGAAAACGCGGATTGTAGGAATAATTGCGGAAGATTTGACCGCGTTCGGCACAACCCCTATAGTCAGCGCAATCATGGCGTGCCTTGAAGGGCATAACTACCGCACAGTATTAATAAACCTGCGCATTTATGACAAATGGCAGGATACGGGGCACAGCAGCGAGCAAAAGCTTCAATCCTCGCTTCAGCCGTCAATTAAAGAACTTTTGTCTATTAAAGTGGACGGTATTGTTTATATTGCCGGCCACTGCCGGGTTATTAACTGTTTCCCGGATGATTTTCGAATTCCTGCGATAGTTGTATACGGTTTGTCGAAGAATCCCCGTTTTACATCGGTAATTATTGATGACAAAAAAGGCGCTTATGACATAACCAAATATCTGATTTCAATGGGACACCGAAGGATTGGAGTAATTGCCGGCGCTGTCGACAACCTGCATACAATGAACCGGATCATCGGATACCAGCAAGCCCTGTTTGACGAAAAAATCCTGTTCAATCCCGATCTGATCAGATACGGGGACTGGACGAGGGCATCAGGATATAACGAAACCGGACACCTGGTTAACATGGGCGTGACCGCTATTTTCTCCATGAATGACGTAATGGCGGCGGGCGCATACGATTATCTCCATGAAAAAGGAATAAGGATAGCAGATGATATATCCGTTGTCGGCTATGACAATAACGAAATATCCGCATACCTCAGACCTGCCCTTACGACAAATCAAATTCAGTTAAAAGAAATAGGAGAAGAATCCGCGAAAATCATGCTGGAAATGCTTGAAAACAATTATACGCCCGGTAAAAACCCGGATATTACGGAAATACCGTGCCAACTCGTTATTCGTGAATCCGTAAAAAGGATCAATTAAAATCTGCCTCTCTTAACGTCGTGTTTTACAAACCTGTGAAAGCCATATTATGTTAATAAAACGTTTTAATTTCTATTTCCCTGCAAATGTTCGGCATTTCCAATCATATTTCACAAAAAACAATATCTGTTTTATGTAAAATATATAATTTTGTATACAATTATTTCTATAATTTTAATTAACAACCAACAATTTTTATGCATATAATTTTCATGTAGTAAAAGGTTTTATTAATTCGGCTGCTATAAAATGGAACATATCATGCAACCCAAGCACATATACTGTTCTATAAATGTTCCTCGTCTTTCTGAAACAGTAATGCAGAAGTGAGGCATTGTTATGAACATATTGAAGGATAAAAAGAAAGCTCAGTCATATCTCGAATTTTTATACATCCTGCCATTTATTGTTCTGGTTGCCGTTTTTTCGTATTATCCGCTCTATGGCTGGATATATGCATTTTTTGATTACAAGCCCCCATTCCCGTTGACAATGGACAAGTTTGTCGGGTTTAAGTGGTTTATATCAATGGTCGATAACAGCACCAAGGTAAACCAGCTTCTGAAGGTTCTCAGAAATACATTCGCTATCAGCGGCCTGAGTCTTATGTTTTCCTGGTTCCCAATGGTATTCGCTATTTTCCTCAACGAAATCAAAAGCAGGCCTTACAGGAAATTTGTTCAGACAGTAACAACGCTTCCGAATTTTATCAGTTGGGTATTGGTATATTCAATTGCTTTCAGTATTCTTAACAGCACAGGCGCCGTAAATTCCATATTAATGAGCCTGGGACTTATCGAGACGCCTAAAATGTTTCTGCAGTCTTCCGAACATGTCTGGTTCAGGATGTGGCTGTGGCTCACATGGAAAAACGCGGGCTGGGCGGCAATAATGTACATTGCGGCGATAAGCAGTATTGATGAAGAGATGAACGAGGCAGCAAGGATAGACGGGGCGTCCAAACTGCAGATTATATGGCATGTTACTCTCCCCAGCCTGATGCCTACATATTTTGTTTTGGTAATGCTTAATCTCGCGAATTTCCTTTCGAACGGCATGGAACAGTTTTTCGTTTTCCAGAATGCGTTCAATAAAGAGTATATTCAGGTTTTGGATTTATATGTATATAACCTTGCAATGGGCGGCGGCGGTTATTCACTCTCCGTAGCAATCAGCATTTTGAAAAGCATTGTCAGTGTCCTTCTTCTATGCCTGACAAATGCTTTTTCAAAAATGGTCAGAGGTGAAGGTTTTCTATAAGACAGGGGGTAAATATATTGGTTGCCAAAAAGTATATTAAGAAACGAAATATAAAAATGGGTCTGCAGGACAGCCTTGTCAGTATTTTTTCATACATAATTTACACTTTTTTCGCTTTTGTATGCGTTTACCCGTTTTATTACATTTTTATCAACACGCTCAGCGCAAACGACTTAAGCGAAAGAGGCAAAGTGCTCTTTTGGATAAAAGGCCTGCATTTTACGAATTATGTCAAAGTGTTGAAGATCCCGAACCTGTTCCAGTCCTTTAAAATTTCCGTAGCGCGTACAGCAATAGGCGCATCTCTAACAGTAATCATCGCGGCTTTTCTCGGTTATATGTTTACCAGGGAAACGCTGTGGAAACGAAAGCTGTGGTACCGCTTCGTTGTGGCTACGATGTATTTTAACGCGGGTATTATTCCCTGGTACATAACGATGCGCAATCTCGGCCTGACAAATAACTTCTGGGGGTATATTTTCCCGCTGGCAGTATCGCCTTTCTATATTGTTCTTTGCAAAACTTACGTGGAATCCATTCCGATAGAACTGCAGCAAGCCGCTCAAATAGACGGAGCCGGAACTTTACGGATCTTTTTTCAAATCATGCTTCCCGTTATCAAACCTATTATGGCGACAATTGCTATATTTGCCGCAGTTCAGCAGTGGAACTCGTTTCAGGACACATTGCTGCTCGTGACGGACAGTAAACTCCACACGCTTCAGTTTACGCTGTACCAGTACATCAACCAGGCAAGCTCCCTTAAAGCTCTTGTCAGCGCCACTTCATCGACATCCATAGCCGCAACTCTCGCAACGGCACAGACCGCGACTTCGATACGCATGACGGTAACAGTCGTCGTAGTAACGCCTATAGTCCTTGTTTATCCCGTTTTTCAGAGGTTTTTTATAAAGGGAATAATGATAGGTGCCGTAAAAGGATAAATGACAATGAACTTATATTCATTGTTATTATATTATTAATTAAAGGAGGCAAAATTTATATGAAACTGAAAAAATTGGTTTCGGTATTACTGCTTGCAGCGATGTTAACAGCTTTGACGGCAGGATGTACAGGCACCACCGGTTCCGGCACCGCACCGGACACATCAGTCACTAAGCCTTCGGATTCTTCCGGCTCTCCGGATTCAAGCGGCGGCAAATCTTATGATAAAACACTGACAATCGATATTTATGATGTAGCAGCCAATTATCAGGGAATGCAAACCGGCTGGTTCCGGAAGGTAGTTAATGACAGGTTTAACATTGAACTTAACATTATCGCGCCCCAGGTCGCCGGTGAAGCAATCTACCATGCACGTGCAAGCACGGGACATCTGGGTGACATTGTAATCCTTGAAAACTCTGATTTTGCCGACTGCGTACAGACAGGTCTTATTAAAGATATAACCAATGAGATTAAAAACTGTCCGAACCTGATGGATTACAGAGAACAGATTGAAGTATACAACAATAACCTGCCCGGCAATGATGCAGGCAGGATTTACGGTATCCCCTGCCAGATGACAAATACTTCGCCGACTTCATACTCCCAGGATGTCGTTTATTCAAGCCCGTTACTGCGATGGGATCTTTACTCCGAACTGGGACGCCCCGATATTGAAAACCTTGATCAACTGCTCGATGTTCTTGCCGCAATGAAGGAGGCTCATCCTACGAACAAGGACGGGGACCCCGCATATCCGTTTTCATTATGGCCGGACTGGGACAACAATGACGGCATGATGGGTATCGCCAATGTTGTTCAGCTTACAACCTGGTACGGTGAAAAGATAAAGGAATCACTTATTTTAAAGCCGGATAATACATTTACAACAGTAATTGATAAAAACGCCGCATATTATAAAATCCTGAAATTCCTCAACAAAGCATACAGGCGCGGACTCGTCGATCCTGATTCCGGCACGCAGAACTGGGATTCCGCATGTGCTAAAATGTCAGCCGGTCAGGTTTATCTTATGTGGTACAGTTGGCAGGTCGGATTCTGGAACACGCAGGAAAGGCTGAAAAACGGCACGGCATTTATCTTTATCCCGGTGAAAGACCAGATCTATTATGCCGATTCCGACACATACTACGGAAGCGGCCGTGTATTCGGTGTCGGTTCGATGGTTGACGACGAGAAATATCAAAGAATTATGGATTTCCTTGACTGGTACGCAAGCCCCGAAGGCTTAACCTTCCAGCACAATGGTATAGAAGGCTTTAACTATACGGTAGGCCCCGACGGGAAATTCACTTTGATAAATGACAACGCGCTTATGGATAACCTGCCCGTTCCTGAAGAATGGGGCGGCGGAGGATACCAGGACGGCAACAACGCAATCAACCAGTGGATTGTTGACGCGATCAGCATAAACCCGAATACCGGTGAACCGTATTCAAACCAATACTGGAGTACTTATAAGCAGGCCACAATGACGCAGATGAAAAGGGAATGGGCTGAAAAGTTCGGCGCATCGGAGCCTGTTGAATATATGAAAAAGAATAATGTCCTGATTGTAAGCCCGAATGTCAGTGTATCACTGCCAAGCGATACACCGGATATTTCCGTTATCCGGAGCCAGTGCGCAGATACCTTGCGCGACTATTCATGGAGAATGGTTTTTGCCAGCGACGACGCAGCATTCGACGCAATGTGGGATGAAATGTCCGAACAGATGAATGGTTACGGGTTCCAGAAACTTGTTGAGTTTGATAAGGCCAAATTTACGATTGAACTTAACGCCAAGCTGGAAGCTATGAAATAAACGGGCAGCAGCGTGCTTCATTAATCACAGAATAAAACGGTTTGCCGGGGATTAGCTTCCCGGACAAACCGTTTTTATTTACGAATGGAAATCCCGGCAGTTATTTTCCGATTTTCCGCGGATCAATACTGAACCGCATCTTCTTCCCGCCAACCAGTTTTTTAAATGGTCCGGGTACCCTTAAATCTTTCGTCTTTTCGCCGAAATAGTCGGTTAGCACTTTTTCGTCCGTCTTCATTTCGGGAAGCTCTCCATTGACCGTTATTTCCATTGTCAGATCATCACTGTTTATGTTTATTTCCATATCGCATTCGCAGCCGGCCTTGTCAAAACCGCAGAATTCCCTCCATGTTTCCAAATCGAGGCACATCTCCGGTTCGGGATACATTACGCGCAGGTACCCGGGAGGCATTTTCGAATATGCGTTCCTGTCCAGTTCGTTATGCTCATTTGGTAGTATAACGGCGGCTTCCCCGCATTCGTAAAAAATATTGTTAAAGAACTTATTCTCCCTCGATGTCCCTCCACGCTTAAGCATGAGACGGAATGCCACCACTTTCGCAAAAAATCCCGCCTTGTCGCATTTGCCTATCAGGTTGTTCACTATTCTGAGCCTGTCCGTCCCTTCGAGGTAAATTCCGTACCCGTTCCGTATAACGTCTTCTGTTGTTTTATACCAGCCCGAAGAACCGGGTTCTTCCTTTATCGCGCTTTTATCATACCTGCCTTCAACATTCCAGATTATATTGTTATCGATGAGGTTTTCCGTATCGCGCGTGCACTCGATAAATATATGCTCCCTCGAATTTATGCCGTCGATAAACACGTTGGAAGTTATGCGGTTATTCTCGTTGCCTACATCAAGCCACAGCGCGTCGCACCCGTAGCATTCCTTTATTACGTTGCGGCGAATAAGGGAATTCACGGAATTATGCAGTTTGATTCCGCCTGCTTCCCAGGAACGCTCCATCCGCTGCCATCCTGTCCCTACTATCAGGTTGTCTTCTATCAGCATGTTTTTTACGAACATTCCCGCAATTCCGCACACTCCCGCATCTTTAATCGTGTTTCTCCGGATGATGCTGTTTCCGATTATCTGGCCTTCAATTATCGTGTGATGCCAGCATTCGTTTCCGCAGTCGATACCCGTTCCGTTAGCCCAGTCAATGGTACAGTCTTCTATGATCCAATGGTGTCCTCGGTAGCACGACAGCGAGCCTCTCTGCGGTACGGGGGCGCCGGTAGCCGCATGGGCCAGCGTCAGCCCTTTTACCCTGATATATGACAGGAACGGGATCTTCGGCGCGAAGCACTGCTCCCGGTTCGTCAGCTCTATCGTATGATTTCTCGGATCATCATCTCCTGCGAGCCGGATATGCACCTTTTGGCCGTTTGCTTCAACCCAGTACGTGTTGTCCGATTCAGCGAGCATATAGTACAGCGGGACCTGCTTCATCGGTTTGCCGTCGACAAATACCATTCCCCTCCTGTTTAAGTACGGTGTCATATCCGTCTTGTCATATTCGATATACAGCCTGTCATGCAGGATATTTACGGCACAGAACGGATTGTAGCCTTTAAAATCTTCCGGATCGAGCTCTATTTCCCATATTTTTATACCCACCGTTTTTGAAGGATCTTCCCTGAATCCTCTTGTGAGCCTCCAACCCGTACTCGGTTTGAAATAATTAACCTCAACGGAAGCCTTAATGATAACTTCTTCTCCTTCAAAAGCCTCATAACTGATCATCTTCGACGGGCTCAAACCGCCTCTTGCGGGCTGGACCGTTTCGCGGTAAACCCCGCGGTGAATCAGTACGCGCGTACCGGGCTGCGCGACCTGCGCCGCCGCATTGATAGTTTTAAACGGCCTGTCCGGAGTGCCGTCATTATCGTCCGACGCGTTCGGATGATTGTTGTCTACGTGGATTTCCCTGTCATATTCCTGCGGGACTTCCCAAAAATCAAACATTTGCCCGTTGGGCAGGACAGCAGTCAAATCTTTAATTTTTGACATTTTATTCACCTTTACCTTTCATACGGCAATTGAATTATATTTATAAACCATATATTTGTTCTTCGTCAAAACCGTCATATGTATCGGAAATATCGTTCACGGGCAAAATTTCGAGCATGCACAGATGGTTGCCCGGAATATCGATAAACGCTTCATAATAACCGTTCCGCTCGTATAATTTCATGTCTGTCTGAAGCGGTTCCGCCGCCGCAAGCAATATCTTCCTCTGCTCGCTGTTCAGGCTGCGCGGTTTTCCAAGGTTGTTCCATGTCCGGAGCGGGTTCGCGTTGTCTCCTCCGACCTGCTTTTTAATGAGAATCGCCTGTTTGCCGATGGAAGGAATCGTAAGAGAGTACGATATGCTCTGTTCCGGCTTGCCTTCGCTCTTATCATGCCAGTTCCAGCCGATTATGACGTATCTTGAGTCATCTTCCGTAACAATGAGGTTTTCATCGCGGTAAAGCAGTTCTTTTCCCGCCTTTGAGAAAAACTCAAACGTGTGGAATACGGGTTTTTTTACCGAACCAAACGCAACAAGGCCGAAACCGCCGTGAAAAACAGATTTCGGAACATCAAACTCCTCGAACACATCGCTGAAAGTCCAGTAAGAATATGAATCCGCGTATTCGCCGGCTTCGCTTAGAATCCGGGCGATATAGGCCGCATGGAAAGTCGTGTCGTGTATCGGGCAGACGGGAACATAAGAACTGTTGAATTCGGTAATGTGAAGCGGCATGTTTGCGATTTGGGGATAATCGGACATTATCTTTCTTGTTTCCTTCAATTCTTCAATCATGTATGTCGGACGGTATATGCCGTGATATATAAAATGACCTTTGCGGATTGGTTTATCTACCGTATAACAGTGCCGCGTGATAAAATCAAGCGGCGAATTGTTTTTTATACAGTGTTCAAAAAAAGAACGCAGCCATTTTTCAGTTTCGACACCGCATATTGCGGGGCCGCCTACTTTCAGGCGCGGATCAACCTTTTTCACTGCTTTTGCCGAGTAATCATAAAGTTTGAAGTACTCTTCCATTGATCCGGCCCAAAACGCGATATTAGGTTCATTCCATACTTCAACCGGCCAGGTGATAACCTCTTCCCGGCCGTACCGTTCGATAAGATGCGTCAGCGTATTCTCAACAAGTCCCGCCCATTTCTCATACGAGGAAGGCGGCGTGACATTTCCCTTCCAGTAGAAAACAGTCTGCTCGCCAGTTTTCAGTTTTTCCGGCATGAACCCGAGTTCTAAAAAAGGTCTGATGCCGTTTTCAAGGTACGAATCGATTATCCGGTCAAGATATGTAAAATTATAAAAAACGTGCGTTTCTCCGTCAATCTCTTCTTCGCGGTAGATGCCGACATCGTCGCAGAACAGCCCGTGACCGCGGATATATTTAAAATTTATCGATTCCTGCACAACTTTCAAATGCTCAACATACTCTTTTTGAAGCGCGAGCCCAATCCTTCCCGTGCCGACACAAAATGTCGCGTTGTTCCTGAAAGGTTTTCCCGCAGAAGGGACTTTAACTTCTTTTACCATAACAATCCTCCTTAAAACGGTATTTTTTATTTAGTCCCGGCAGCAGCCGGAATAATCCGCATTTTTTCACATGCCTGCGGCGGCACCGTCACCATCTGCTTCCGGATTCATGCGGGCAGATGCGCAGTGCATTCAGCGCCCTTATTCTTACGATGCACCCGCAGCTCATACATGTTGTTCCGTATGCAAGCCGTTCGCAGGAATAACAAGTGTTAAGCCTCTTCAGGTACAAGTCCTCATCCGCTATCGGCACGCCCGATTCGATAACTTTTCTTATTCCTTCTTCTATCTCTTCCTCTGAAACGTAAACGCTGCCTGTGCACTTGATGCATCTGTTCAACTAATCTCACCCTTTGTTTCGCAGGCTTACTCGAATTCCACTTCAACTGCCGCAATCTCGCATGGGAGCAATCCCAGCAGCACTTCACCGTCAACAATCCGTATATCGCTTAATTCCCGCACGTGAACCGTATCCGGGTTGTCAAACGTGTTATGAGCGGTAACTTCACCGCTTATAAAGCCGCCTTTTGCGCTTTTTGCTTTTTTACCGGCAAAGTTAAGAACTATTTCGGCTTTATTATCCGCCGAAAGGTTTACAATCGTAACAAAAATATTCCCGTTATCACGGCAGGATGCAGAAATATCCGCATTCGGCAGCCCCATTTGTATTGTTTCGGGTTTTTCATCCCACTCAGCAGGAATATAATATGAATCCTGGTGGTTTTTGAACAGATCAAACACGTGATATGTCGGTGTTTTGACCATTCTTGCCCCTTCGGTAAGGATTATGGCCTGGAGTACATTTATGGTCTGCGCGAGATTGCATAAGCGGATGCGCTCCGGGTACTTCTGGAAGATATGCAGCATCAGCGCGGCACTCATAGCGGAGCGCATTGTGTTCTGCTGGTACAGGAATCCCGGATTTGTTCCGGGTTCATTATCAACCCATATTCCCCATTCGTCCACGGCCAAAAGTACTCTTTTCTCCGGATCATAATAGTCCATAATGCTCATATTCTGTTTCAGCAGGGACTCTTTCTTCAAAGTGTTAACGGCAGTCTGGTACCAGCTTTTTTTCGAAAATACCGTTCCGTGCGATTCTTCTCCGGGGCTGATATAGCAGTGCACCGATAATCCGCCCATGAATCTTCCTGCTTCACGCATAAGAGTTTCGGTCCATTGCAGGTCTTCGACATTGGCGCCCCCGGCTATCTTGATCAGCGGGGGTACCTCCCACCAGTTTGTTTTTCCCATTTCCCTGTAATTTCTCACATAGGTTGCGTATCTTCGAAATTCATTCGCATAATATTCGGCTTTCATATACCCGCCGCAGCCCCAGTTCTCATTTCCTATGCCGAAGAATTGGATATTCCATGCCCTGTCTCTCCCATTCTTGCGCCTAAGCTGCGCCATCGGTGAATTGCCGTCATCGGTCAGATATTCGACCCAATTTCTCATTTCACGGACCGTACCGCTTCCGACATTACCGCAGATATACGGTTCGCAGCCAACTTGCTCGCATAAATCCATGAATTCATGCGTACCGAAATGATTGTTCTCGAGAACGCCTCCCCAATGCGTATTTACTATCGGAGGACGGGTCTCTTTCGGACCTATTCCGTCCATCCAGTTGTAATCATCCGCGAAACAGCCACCGGGCCAGCGGATATTGGGGACTTTTATCGCTTTCATCGCTTCCACTATATCCGTCCTGATACCGTTAACATTCGGAATCGGGGAATCCTCTCCGACCCAATATCCTCCGTAAATGCAGCGTCCCAGGTGTTCCGAGAAGTGTCCGTAAATATGCCTGCTTATTTTGCCTTTTTTGTTCCTGGTGTTAATGACAGCTTTCATAACTATCCTCCATGGTTCGTAAATTTTATTTCAGTTTCAGACTTTCCTCATCCTCACCGCGATATAGCTTCTACCGGGCAGTTCTATGCGGAAATCCCCTTCAAAAGTGCCCGGGAGTTCATTTATCGTCATATTCCACGTATCAATCACATCAACCTTGAATTGCATGCCCTTCGGCATACGGAATATACGGAAGGAAGGCCTGAAAAAACCGAAATAAAATATGTAGTATTCATTCGGGACGCCTCCGCATACACTGTCCCATTCAAGAGGCACATAGGTCAATCCCTTTCCGGGGCCTTCTTCAACGATCTTTCTTAAAAATGCTATCCTGGGCGGGCTTGACCCGTGCAGCCATCCTCCTTTCGACCACCACAGGATTTCTTTCGGGTCCATATATGTTTCGCCGTGCGTTACATATCCGCCCCGGAGGACGCCTTCCCAAAACCTCCGCACGAGCTCTTCGCCGGTTATATTCCCCCACCCGTGGTTTATATTGCCTTCATACGCGCACTCATCTACTATCACGGGTTTCCTGTACCGTTCGCGCCATTCATTGACAAGCTCAGTTGTTTTATATACATCAACCCTCTGAATGCTGCAGTGCGTTATCCACGGCCTTGTGTGATCATAGAAATGAAAGCAGTTGTGGATTGAACGCAAATGGCAGTAAGGATCATAGCGCATAATAATTCCGGCGAATTTTTCCCAGTCTTTTATCGCCTTGTTCATAAGGTCATATTCATTTGCCAGCGACCACCACACATTCCGGAAAGCGGAAAGCCGCGTTACAATATATTTCAGATACCGTTCGTCGGTTTCGGGATCCATTTTGGAAAAACCCCACCTGTCATAGGGATGGAAAAGTATCAGATCGGCTTCTATTCCAAGTTCCATTAGGTTTCTGAGCCTTAATTCAAGATGGCGGAAAAACTCCGGATTGAACCGCTTAAAATCCCAGCCTCTTTCGGCACTGCCTTCAAACGGAAACAGTTCAGGCTCATTATAATTATATTCGTAATGCTTCGGGAACACGCACATTCTTATTTTATTGAACGGCGAAACCGATAAAGCCGTGAGCGTCTGCTCTTCCAATTCATTTCCCTGGTGAGTCCACGCATAGCACGTTGTACCGAAAGGATAAAACGGAGTACCATCCTCATACGCAAAATGGTATGTATCCCGCACCCTGACCGGGCCGTGGTTTATTCCCGAAGGTTTTATGCACGTGAAACTGCCCGTAATCCCGTCCATGAGCGCACTGCTGCTGAAAATCCTGTACGTCCAGTTCCCCTGTATATCCGGCATAACACGTATTTTATAAATCCCGTTCCCGTCATAAAAGCCTTCCTGCACAATGGTTCTGCCATTGCATGTAAATTCGCCAGTTAAGTTTATATCCGTAAACGGGTTTTCCGTATCCGGGCCTTCCAGTGCCAGTTCAAATATATCCCACTGTTGAACCTGTCCGGTGCTTTTTTTCGGCGGCATGTCCAATCCTCCTTTATGCACCTCATTAAATCTGTGTACAAAGCCGGTTCATGTACGGGCTTTACCAGCCGCGGCAGGCTATGCACCCGCTGCAGTTGCGCTTTACGAAAAGAAGTGCGACATGGTATGAGGCTTGTGTTATGCGCCCGCTGCAGCTGCGTTTAAGGCATGACTATAATAAGAGAAAAAACGATAAACATATGATGTCATATATATTTTACCATAATGAATCTTTAAAGGATATGTATCATAATTAATTAATACTGAAAGGAACATAGCGTGATGATGAAAAACCGCATCATCTTTTTTGGTTTATCTTTCTTCTTCAGTATTGTATAATAGATGTAACCTGTGTCATAGTAAAACGTTATACTAAAATCACGTCTTTACAGTACTGAACCGGAAAGGAGAAAGGCGGAATGAATACAATTTACAGGGACTTGCCGTATAATGCCGTTGAACTGCTCCCGGGAATCCTCAAAAAGAAGGTTGAATTGAACCGCAGGTATCTTTTAAGCCTGAATACCGAAAACCTGTTGAGAAACCATTATTTTGAAGCGGGTTTATGGAGCACTGTGAAAAAACCCGACAATGATATCCACTGGGGATGGGAATCTCCAACGTGCCAGCTAAGGGGGCATTTCCTCGGGCACTGGCTTTCCGCGGCGGCCAGGCTGTACGCTGCGACAGGTGACACCGAGATCAAGGGAAAGGCCGACAGGATAGTATCGGAACTTGGAAAATGCCAGAAAGAAAACGGAGGTGAATGGGCCGGTTCGATCCCGGAAAAGTATCTGGACTTGATTGCCGCCGGAAAAAACGTATGGGCGCCGCAGTATACCCTGCACAAAACCTTTATGGGCCTTTTGGATATGTACCGCATCGCGGGGAATGAACAAGCGCTCGATATAGCCGTTTCATGGGCCAGGTGGTTCCATAGGTGGTCAGGCCAATTCACGCGCGAACAGTTTGATGATATTCTGGACTTTGAAACAGGCGGAATGCTGGAAATCTGGGCGGATTTATACGAAATAACCCGCAGCGGCGAACATTATGATCTGATTCAGCGCTATTACCGCCGGCGTCTTTTCGATCCGCTGCTTGAAGGAGTCGATGTGCTCACAAACATGCACGCGAACACAACGATACCTGAGGTACTCGGAGCTGCGCGCGCATGGGAAGTAACGGGCGAAAAGCGCTGGAGAGACATTGTTGAGAGTTACTGGCGCATGGCCGTCACCGAAAGGGGAACGTACTGCACCGGCGGCCAGACGTGCGGTGAAGTCTGGACGCCTCCGTATGCGATGTCCGCAAGGCTTGGTGACAAAAACCAGGAACACTGCACGGTTTACAACATGATGCGCCTTGCCGAGTTTTTATTTCGCTGGACCGGCGACCCCGCATATGCGGATTATTGGGAAAGAAACCTGTATAACGGGATAATGGCCCAGGGATATTGGGAAGGTTCATTTCCTAACGGATATAAGCACGAATTCCCGACAAAAGGTCTTATATCGTACTTCCTGCCATTGCGGCCGGGGTCACGCAAGGGCTGGGGCTCCGCTACGGAAGACTTCTGGTGCTGCCACGGAACCCTTGTGCAGGCCAATGCGACGCACAACCGGGGCATATATTACGACGGCAGCAGCGGTATAGCCGTATGCCAATACATCCCGTCGCGGGTTAGCTGGAGTACGGACGGAACGAATGTTGTCATCACGCAGGAAATAAACACGCGCGCGGGAAGCTGCGCGGCTGTAAACCCCCTGAGCAGGGAAATAAAACACAGGCCGATGTCCCTGATGGCCGATTTATCTATCGACTGCGACAAGCCTGCGGAATTTGACTTAAAACTAAGGATTCCGTGGTGGATTAAAGGCGCATCCGTTTATGTCAACGGAGAAAAACAGGCCGCAGACCTTCAGCCTTCCGCATTCTTAAGCCTGCACAGGACGTGGAATAAAGATAAGGTAACCGTCGAATTTGAAAAAACACTTACAGCATGTCCACTGCCCGATGATCCCGAAGTGGTGGCTTTCATGGAAGGCCCCGTTGTACTCGCGGGTCTGTGTGATGAAGACCGCGTCCTGTACGGCGATACAAATCATCCTGAAACGCTTCTTACTCCCGATAATGAACGCGAATGGAGCAACTGGATAACAAGCTACAGGACACGCGGGCAGGACAGGAATATCCGTTTTGTTCCGCTTTATGACATTGGCTATGAGAAGTTCAGCGTATATTTCCGTGTCCTCGATAATCCGGGCAAAAATCATGACAATAAAGGTGTACGATAATACATCATACAGTACCGGCACCCGCGGCGTGTACGTTCCGCGGCACTGCCGGCATAACAAATGAAAGAGGGTTTGCAATGGCGTACATTATACTAGATACAGGCAGAAAGATTGGGAGAATTAACAAAAACATTTACGGGCATTTTGCGGAGCATCTCGGGCGCTGCATCTACGGAGGCATATGGGTTGGAAAAGAATCGCCCATACCGAATACCGACGGACTGCGGAACGATATAATCGATGCTCTGCGCGAAATAAAGATACCCGTACTGCGCTGGCCCGGTGGCTGCTTTGCCGATACATATCACTGGATGGACGGGATTGGTCCGTATGAGCAGCGCCCAAGCATGATAAACACACACTGGGGAGGCGTCGTCGAAAATAACCACTTCGGAACGCATGAGTTTTTAAAATTCTGCGAACTGATCGGGGCGGATCCATATATCTGCGGAAATATGGGAAGCGGTACCGTTCAGGAAATGCAGCAGTGGGTCGAGTATATCACTTTTGATGGAAAATCGCCGATGACGGAGTTGAGAAGCAAAAACGGCAGGTCGGAACCGTGGAAACTGCCGTTCTTCGGCATAGGAAATGAAAACTGGGGCTGCGGCGGGAATATGCGCGCGGAGTATTACGCGGACGAATACCGCAGGTATGCGACTTACGTAAGAAACTACGGCGGGAATAAAATATATAAAATAGCCGGCGGAGCATCCGTTGACGACTATCACTGGACCGAGGTTTTAATGCGCGAAGCCCGGCACTTGATGAATGGCTTAAGCCTGCATTACTATACGAGAACATCAACCGACTGGTCCGTCAAAGGCTCAGCGACAAATTTCTCCGGGGACGAATGGTTCTCCGTTATGAAAAACGCGCTGTTCATGGAAGAACTCGTAAAGAAACATTCAAGTATTATGGACAAGTATGATCCGGATAAGCGGATCGGTTTGATAGTTGATGAATGGGGCACATGGTTTGATGTTGAGCCAGGTACGAACCCGGCCTTCCTTTATCAGCAGAACACACTGCGTGACGCCCTTGTGGCCGGTATCCATCTTAACATCTTCAACAATCACTGCGACAGGGTTCAAATGGCAAACCTCGCGCAGACGGTCAACGTGCTTCAGGCAGTAATACTGACGGAAGGCGAAAAAATGATCGTTACACCGACGTACCATGTGTTCAATATGTATAAGGCGCATCAGGAGGCGGAGCTTCTGCCCTTGTCGGTATCTTCAGGAAATTACACGATGAACGGGCAGTCAATCCCGAAAATCAGCGCTTCCGCGTCAGTGGACAACGAAAATACAGTTCACATATCATTATGCAACCTGCACCCGGCCGAAGCCGAGAAAATAACCTGTTTCTCGCCCGGAAAACATTTCGGAAGGATCAGCGGGAAAATACTGACCGCGGATAAAATGAACGCGCATAATACGTTTGAAAATCCTTCCGCGGTGAAACCCGAACCCTTCGGCGAGTTTTGCGTTAACGAGGGGGAAATAACCGTTTTTATGCCTGCGAAATCCGTTGTTGTTTTAGCATTGGAATAGAATGTACCGGAAAAAGAAAACCGAAACGGGTATGAAATAATTGACCGGACACACGGCTTAAACAGCTGCGTGCGTCCGGTCAACTATTATTAAATGGCCTGAGGTCTGAATGAGGTTATCCGATTAATTAACCCGGAATTACACCGTCTACATCCCAGAGGTCTTCCCAGCCTTTTGCGCCGTCCCACAGAAATACCTGCCCTTTAATAAGGCGGCAGTTCTTGTCGACGCCTTCCAGTTCCTTCATTTCTTCGTCTGTCAGCGGATCCTCGATCGTGCAGCGGATATTGCTTACGTATTCATGCCTGTAAATAGAGAACGGTATCGGAATCTGACCGCGCTGTACCGCCCATTTCAGGCATATTACCGCGGGATGCACATTGTGCGCCTTCGCGATTTTAACTACGACCGGATCCTCTATATCAACATAATCATCAGGTGTCTTGTCACGATCCGGTCTTGTCGGTGAACCGATGGGACAGAAACCGATGGGCTGTATACCGTGCTCGACGCAGAAATTGAACAGCTCGGGCTGCTGGAAGCACGGATGAAGTTCCATTTCATTAGCCGAAGGCATAATCCGGGCATCCCTGAGAAGCAGTTTCAGCTTCGGTATCGTCATGTTTGAAGTTCCGATATGCCTTACGTAACCGGCCTGCACCAGTCTTTCCATCTGGTACCACGTTTCCATGTACTCTTCATGGTTGTATGGTTTTGCGTCCTTGTTGTGGTAATCCGGCGGAGCCCCTTTCGGATGAAAATTCCGGAACGGCCAGTGCACGAAATAGATATCGATGTAGTCAAGCCTCAAATCCTTGAGGGACTGCGCACAAGACCGCAGCACATCCCCTTTCCCATGCATGTCATTCCATACTTTCGACGTAATAATCAATTCTTCTCTTTTAATGCCTTTTTTCATCGCTTCTTCCAGTACTTCGCCAATCAGGTGCTCATTTCCGTAAACGGAAGCACAGTCGAACAACCTGTATCCGACTTCAATCGCTCCTTTTACCGCCGCGGCGATATCCTCGCCGGAAAAACGATCCGACCCGAATGTTCCCATTCCGATGCACGGGATCTTATCGCCGCCCTTTAAAGTCCTCTGCGGAACAAGACCCGGATCAACCGCATCGTTAATTCTTGCAGTCATATTCAATCTCCCCCTTATAATATATTTTTCGCCCAACTGAAAATTTTTCAATTTCTGCCGGCCTTTGTACCTGTATTAACGCCTATTTTTCAACCACGACGCCTTTTTTAAGAATGATATTCGCATACAGCGCTTTTTCCCCTGTGGCAACCACGGCATACGCCTTTTTTGCCCTTTCGTAAAAAGCGAACCGCTCAATATGCTCAAACTTGTTGTTTTCAGGTTCGTACCTGTTAACAATATCCTTATACACGTCCCATATCGGAGTCTCGACCGGATCGCCCGGAACCACCTGCATAAGAGCTACGGGTGAATCAACATACGGGTCGAGCGGGAAAAATTTCAGTATAGCATCCAATAACTCCGGAATATTGTGCCCGTCACAGCGAACAAGCCTGTTAGCGATTGACGCGGCGGGAAAATTGCCGTCCGCGAGGACAATTTCATCCCCATGTCCCATCTCCATCAATACTTTCAAAAGCTCCGGCGATAAAATGCCAGGAATGCCCTTAAGCACTACAATCAGCCCCTTTCTTAATTTTTACGGTTTTACGGCATACAAATACTTATCAATACAATTGACAACCCTGTCCTTAGCAAGACTTTCAGGCTCTTTTCCGAGCAGGCCGGCTCTGATTCGATCATACTGAACCGGCATATACTGGCTTATCAGTGACAGCGGTATGTCAACGGTTTTAAGGTTCCGCATCAGCCTGTCCAGCGCGTGCCGTACTTCGGGCAGCGGCAGGTAATACCGGCATCTGTCCGAAAAACTGTATTTTCTCGCGAGGCGCAGCTTTTCCGTATCCCCGTGATAGTGTTTTATCCAGTTTTCGGGGTTTCTGACCATCACTTCGTCGAGCACTTCGATGAAATTTGAAAGCTCGGTTCCGCTTTTGCCTTTAAGCAGTTCATTCTCAATATGATTCAGTGCGAAAAGCGCTTCCCTGAGTGCGAAAGTGAGAGCCGGCCCTACCTTAAGTATCGCGATCCCGTCTTCCACCATTGCTTTCAGCGCTTCAGCCGTCTGGTAATCGGTCGAATGGCCTTCAAAAACGAGATTCGGATAGTTTTTCAGTTCCTCACAGAGTGCCTTTGCCGCATCACGGTCATACTCATGTATGCTGTCATCCCCGAATTCGACGCCCGGCTGCACTACAACTGCCGCTACATTGTCCCATGCGCTTTCAAGGCCGTTTAGACGGAATGCTTCCCTGAACAGGTCCACGGTTTCACGCAAATCATCGGGCGACGTAACCTGAAGCTGCTCTTCTTCACCCTGGCTGCCGCCCGGGACCGGCACTTCGCTTCCGATGACGTAAACAGGATGCACTGCGTCAGGATTTGAAGCTGCAAGCTCTTCATACGCTTTTTCTGCTGTCTTTGCGAGGATAGCGCCGCGCTCGGCAATTATCGATGTTTCAAGCTTTTTCGTTTTGTCATCGTCCCCCAGATGCATGCTTGTATCGATATGTATTTTTGTAAAGCCCGCCAGGACAAACTGCCTTATCAGCTCCTTCGCTTCTTCAAGCGCTTTCTCCGAAGGCATTCCTTTCCATGTCAGCGGTCCCAGATGATCACCGCCGAGGATTATCTTATCCGCCGGGAACTTTACCTTTTCGGCAATCGAGAGAACAAACCTCATAAAGTCCGACGGTTTCATCCCCGTGTATCCCCCGTACTGGTTTACCTGGTTCGCGGTCGCTTCTATAAGCACATAACCGGAATCTTTCATCGCCCGTTCCATGCAGGCTTCAAGCACAAGCTCATTTGCGCTGCATGCCGAATACAAGCCTGCCGGTATTCCTTTTTTCTGCATTTGCACGATTTTTTTCAGCGGATGCATTTTTTCCAAGCCCCCCACACCTTTCTCAATCATTTACAAGGAGTATCTTGCCTTTAACGCTGCCCGGCGTCTTATACATGTCAAACGCTTCTTTCGCTTTTTCCATCGGCAGTTTTTTAAATATCAGGCTTTCGTCGAACTTAAGTTTGCCGTTTTTGAAAAAATGCGCCGTTAGTTCCCATTCGTCCCCGGGAAAAGGAGCGCTGTAAGACATCCATGAACCCGTAAGCCTGAATTCTTTGCGGTTCATGTTTTCAAAGAGCTTCGGCGTAAAAACAAGAGCCTTCGTCGGAGTGCCTATAAAGCAGAGACTTGCCTTGTTTCCGGCCAGTTCGAAAGCGAGTTTCATCGTCGCGTCCGCGCCGGCGGTTTCAAAAACGAACCCGAAACCTTTTCCGCCCGTATATTCTTTCACAATTTCGCTGAAGCCGGGTTCAAGCGTATTAATCGTAACATCGGCGCCGAGTTTTTTCGCAAGGGCAAGCCTGTCGTTGTCTATGTCAAATACAAACACCCTTTTCGCTCCGAAAATTGAAGCCCACTGCGCGGTAAACAGCCCTATCGTTCCGCCGCCGAGAATGGCTACATCCCTGCCTCCCTCGTAACCCGCGCATTTAAGCCCGTGGAGCGCGACGGCCGAGGGTTCGAAAAACGCTCCCTGCTCGAAAGAAACCGTTTTATCGAACTTTACGACATTTCGCTGCGGAAGAACGACGTAATCGGCAAACCCACCCTGGATTCTCGACCCGACAAAACTGTAATTTCCGCACTGTGAGTAATTGCCCTTTTGACAATCGGAACACGCAAAACACGGGATGAGAGGTACAGCCGCGACCCTGTCGCCGGCCGAAACGGAACTGACGTTACTGCCGACCGCCTCAACTTCTCCCGAAAACTCGTGGCCGAGAATAATCGGATAGAAATGCGCGGCATCACCCAATACTCTCGGTATGTCGGAACCGCAAATGCCGGCGGCCTTCACGCTGACGAGCACTTCTCCTTCTCCCGGTTTTGGGGTCGGATAATCCTCGTACCGTAAATCATCTTTTGCATGCAGCACTGCCGCTTTCATAAAAATCCCACCAGTCTAAGCCAAAATTATTCTATATCAGATACGTTTCCGCATCGTATCCTTCAATTTTTCATATATCTCGAGATAAATTTCATAGTACTTCGAATATATCCGATGTGCCTCCATATCGGGCTCATGCACTCTTTTTACCGTAACGGTGCGTTCCACGGCATCCCTGAAGTTTTTATACAATCCGGCTCCGACACCGGCAAGGATTGCCGCTCCGAGAGTAGTAGCGGTATCAGACGACGGGACATTTATAACCCTGCCAGTGACATCCGCTTTAATTTGTGTCCATAGAGCGCTGTTTGCCGCGCCGCCCATCGCATTCAGCACACCGGCGGACACACCTGCTTCCTCCGCCGTTTTAATGTTATGGTAAAGCGCATACGCGCATCCTTCCATTATTGCGCGAATCATATGGGCCCGCGTTTTGCTGTAATCAAGCCCGAAAAACACGCCCTTCGCGCTGCTGTCCCAAATCGGCGAGCGCTCCCCGGCCATATACGGAAGGAAAATAAGTCCTTCCGAACCGTGCGGTATTTCAGAAGCTTCTTCATCCATTATTTGAAAAGCCCGCTTACCTGTGAGTTTCGCTTCGTTTTCCTCGTAAAACCCGAACTCGCCGCGGAACCATTTAAGACTGCCGCCGCCGACCGTTCCACCCTGCAGCAGCCATAAATCCGGAACAACATGACAGCTTAAAATGAGTTTTGGATGGGCTGTCGCACTGTCAAGGCAAAGGCTCATGCCTCCGGCCTGGCCGCCCTGTTCCTGCGCCTGGCCCGTTTCTACGACGCCCGCGCCCAATGTGCCGCATGCGGCATCAAGCCCGCCGGCAACGACAGGGGTACCGGGAACAAGGCCCGTAATACCGGCCGCTTCGGGAGTAACTTCGCCTATAATGTCATGGCATGAATAAATATCCGGCAGCATTTCGACAGGAATTCCGAGTTCATCGGACAGAGAGCTTTCATACCGGCCCGTTTTCATATTGAACATATGAAGGCCGTAACCCTGCGACATATCCTGCGTCATAACGCCGGTGAGCTTATACGCTATGAAACTGTTGCTCTGCAGGAATTTGAAGGTTTTGTTATAGACTTCGGGTTTGCTGTATTTGAACCATAGAATTTTCGGAGTTGTATATGTGGGTTCGAAAGCATTTCCGCTGACGCTGAAAATACGGTCAAATCCGATTTTCTCAATTATTTTGCTGCATATATCCTTTGATCTCGTATCCATCCATATCGGTGTGTTATGTAAAACATTACCTTCTTTGTCCACCGGGATTGCCGACCAGCTTTGACCGTCTATTCCTATCGCGGCAATTTGATCAGGCCGTATTTTTCCGTAATCCATGATCTCCCTGATCGCGTCTGTCACGCTTTTCCACCATTCCATCGGATCCTGCTCGACAAAACCGGGTTCCGGGTAATACACGCTGTATTCGCGTGCGGCCTGGGCCAGCACTGTTCCGTCGGTGCCGAAAGCCGCGACCTTGCATGCCGACGTTCCGATATCAATACCGAGAAGAACCTTGCTCATACCGATTACTCCTTTTTCAGAAAGTTATAACAGCGATAAACATTTAGTGCTTTCGCAGCCTGCCTTCTTTTTCGTTTATTTCTTTTAATCGTTTTATTGTATATTATAATTTCTACATTAAACGTTTAACTTTTATTGAAAAAATAAACCGAAATAAAGTTATATAAAACCATACAATATATAAATACACTAAATATACGAATTTATTACAGCAACCGATTCCCCTTCAAGGATTTCTGTTTTTAAACGTATCATTGCCGGAAATCCGCTGTTATCACCTTTCATTCTCTTAATTAGCAGGCTTGCGGCATATTCGCCTATCTGCTGCATCGGCTGTACAACAATCGAAAGCCTCGGTTTAACTACGTTCGCAAGCTGTATATTGTCGAATCCGATAATCGATATTTCATCCGGTATTTTAATGTTTCTGGCGTTAAGAGCCATTATCGCTCCAAGCGTCATTTCATAATTAGTTACAAAAACCGCCGTCGGCCGGTTTTCCTGATCGAGGAACTCATTCATAAGCTCCATGCCGCTTTGAATTTCATAATCCCCGTATTTTATAAGGCTGTCGTCAATTTCAAGCTCATAATCCTCGTGGACCCTGATATACCCTTTCAGCCTCTCCTGTGCAGTATAAATATCCTGCGGCCCGCAGATAATTCCTATTCTCCTGTGGCCTTTCGTAATCAGAAGCTCAACCGCGTTATACGCGGCGTTCAGGTTGTCGGCCAGCACGACGTCGCAATCAATTCCCTTAATCGATCTGTCAATCAGAATAACCGGTACATTGTCATTAACAGCTTCCGTAATTTTGCTTTCACTTATCCCGTAAGGCACGAGAATAATCCCGTCCACCTGTTTGTTCCTCAAAAAATCGAACTTTTCATTTTCAAGTTTGCTGTTCTGCCTGTAATCACAAACGATCGTGCTGTACCCGTATTTCAGCAGGATGCTCTCAACTTTCGAAACTATACTTGTTGAAAAGATATTTTCGAGACTCGGAATAAGAACGCCCACCGTTGCGGTTTTTCTCGTTTTCAGACCGCGTGCTATTTCGTTTACCCTGAAATCAAGGGCTTTTATCGCTTCATCAATTCGTTTTTTATTCTCTTCTTTCACCTTTATTCCGTTAATGTATTTTGATACCGTAGCAATTGACAAGCCCGCGTATTCCGCTACATCTTTCATTGTTGCCGCTATTTTGACCATCTCCACATTAATTGTTTCACTTTTATTGTACCTTATATCCTTTTATTGTTCAATAGAAAAATAAAAATATGCGTTTTGCGTTGTTCACTCTTTTTATTTTTAAAGACCTAAAAAAACAGGTATATA
>LFRV01000044.1:0-29469 GCA_001512485.1 Clostridiales bacterium DTU069
CAGGCTGAAGAGTTAAAAAGGCTGATTGATGAACACAAGGAGGTACAGTAATGAGTGAACTGTTTCTTGCCGTTTTAAATATGAGCCTTACGGCGAGCTATGTAATCCTTTATGTGATACCTGTCAGGCTGTTACTCAAAAAAGCACCAAAAATCATCTCCTATGTTTTATGGAGTGTGGTTGCATTTCGTCTTTTAATTCCTTTTTCCTTTGAAAGCATATTCAGCCTTTTGCCCGGGAATACGAATGCTGTTCCGATACCGTATGACATTGTCTATCAGCAAAGTCCGCAGATTAACAGCGGAATAGAAGCGGCAGATTCATTTGTAAACCAATCGCTTCCCGCGCCGGCTGTGGGAGCAAGTGTGAATCCGCTGCAGATTTATATGGAAATAGGGGCATACATCTGGGTTTCAGGCATAATAGCATTGCTTGTTTATAGTCTTGTTTCTGTTCTGCTGTTAAAAAGAGAACTGAAAGGTGCGCGGCTGATAGAGAAAAACATCTTTGAAGCGAAGAATCTAAGAACGCCGTTTGTGCTTGGATTAATATACCCAAGGATATATTTGCCGGCTGGATTGAGTATGGAGGAGCAAAATTATATACTTATCCATGAACAGACCCATATCCGCCGGAAGGATTATATCATAAAAACTATTGCTTTCTTAATAGTATCCATTCACTGGTTTAATCCCCTTGTGTGGATAGCGTTTAAGTTAATGAACACGGATATGGAACTGTCCTGCGATGAAAGAGTATTGAAAGTGATGAATCAGGATATCAGAAAGCCTTATGCAAATTCACTGCTGTCTCTTGCTGCCGGAAAGCATATTATAAATGGAAGTCCGCTTGCCTTCGGCGAAGGAAATGTAACGGGAAGGATTAAAAATGTGTTAAACTATAAGAAATTTTCCTTCTGGGTAGTTGCCGTATCAGTGGTAACCGTAATTATAGCAGGAGTTGCACTGGTTACAAATCCTAAACAAAGGGGCGCAATTAAAACGGAAGATAAATTAACCGGAAACACTAAGAATACAGCGGAAGCGGCAAGTAATACTGAATATAAAAAAGTAAAGGTTGAGTTTGTCTCCGGCATGATGGGCTTTAAGTCGGCAAACGAGTTTGAAACATCCGATTCAAAGATAGTCGCGTCCATTGAATCAACTCTGCGAACAAGCCTTACACCTGCAGAAGAGGATGATTTGGAAAACAATAATACCAATAAGTATAAAATAGAGCTATACAATGACACAGGCAAATATAGCTTCTTAATTTACTATGACACGCTTTATGATAAAGCCCGTATAGCTAAAGACGGCGGTCTTTACGAGGTAAGCACGGACTTTGCGCGCTATATCGATTCCTTTCTGGAGAATACAAGCATTACAGTTTATATAGATAAGGCCGATGCGGTGGCACTTTTTAAGGAATATGGTTGGACGCTTGACTATCAGATTAATGGAATGAATAAAAAGCTTGATAACATTAAAGCATTGTCCGGTTTTAATCCGAACGCATATTATTTTGCTTACAACAATGAGCTGTCGAAGGATATCGGTCTGGACATGAGCGGATACTCCGATACCGGCATTGATGTTGAAATCTACAGGATTCATGAGAGTATGCCGCAGGAGTTTTATCCGATACAGGATTGCAGAGGTATTGTTGTAAGAAATAATAGCAAAATAATTGGCGCATTCATAAGCGCCGGACGACACAGCGCTTTTAACGCCTGTAGCCTTAAGGGAAACAGCTTTGAAAAGGTTACCGGGCAAACGCTTAACGAATGGCTTGCGGACATGATTCAGGCTGACGGCCTTGAAACAAGCCTGTCAAAATTAGAACCGGAACAGGTTATTGAAAAATATTTCACGGCACTGAATAATAAAGACGATAAGACAGCGGAATACTGTATCTCGAAAAAAACCCTGTTGGGTAGTTTAACATCAAATATGCAAAACAGTGAATTATATAATGATAGTGTTGTATTGCCATTAACGGGGGCCGATTTCGGTGCAGCATCATCTTTGGGAAACCTGAAATCCGCAAAACTGTTGAAAACCGAACTTTTTGATGAGCCCGATAAATACACAAAAATCTACAGCGTAACGGTGGACCTTCAATACAGGAATGACTTTATCATCAGCAGCGGGCAGCAGCAATGGGATTGTCTAATGGTTTACGAATCTCCGCAGACCGGGTGGAAAATAGAAGCTTTCGGACATTAAAGCGAATATCCGCTGATGTCGGAATAGGGACGAGGGGACAGGTTCATTGTCCCTGCTTGCCTCTTATTTAAAAAACTGTTATACTTCTTATGAGGTGGTAATAAATGCCAAGGCAAGCGCGAAAAAAGAGCAGCTGTGGGATATATCACATCATGCTAAGAGGTATCAATAAGCAAAATCTATTTGAAGACAACGATGACAGGCAACGATTTATAGACACTGTTGGGTATTATAAAGCCATAAGTGGATATAGCTTATATGGGTATTGTCTTATGGACAATCATGTTCATCTCCTTGTTAAAGAAGCTGGTGAAAGTATATCCATGGGAATCAAGCGAATCAGCAGCAGCTTTGTCTATTGGTATAATCAAAAATACAATCGATGCGGACACTTATTTCAAGAGCGATATAAAAGTGAGGTTGTAGAAAACGAGGGATATTTTCTAACGGTTCTAAGATATATCCATCAAAACCCAATAAAAGCGGGAATAGTAAAAGACGTTGAGCAATATCCATGGAGCAGCTATCGCGAATATACGGGAGTTGCTAACATTACGGATGTAGATTTTGCTTTAGGGATTTTTTCTGCCGACAGAGTGAAGGCAATTGAATTATTTAAGAAGCACACCGAAGAAGAGAGTAAAGACCAATGCCTGGAGGTAAGAGAAACTATAAGAGTATCTGACGAAGAAGTCATAGCGCAAATGAAACAACTGGGGATTCAGACAGTTAACCAGCTACAGAGACTTGAAAAAAAGAAGAGAAATGAGATAATAAGGACAATAAAGAGAATTGAGGGTGTCAGTATAAGGCAGATGTCAAGGATCATAGGCTTATCAAAAAGTGTGATTAGCCGAATTTAATTGGGACAACGGACCTGTCCCCTCGTCCCATGTCCCCTCGTCCCAGGTGGGACAATGAACCTGTCCCCTCGTCCCAGGGTGGTATAACAATGCAATTTAAGTTGTATAAGGATGTTCATGAGTTTTACAATGATACCTATGATGTGTTATTGCGGCATGAGTCGCAGAATATGATTCTCCTTGGAAATATCATAATTGGACATGAAGGAAAAGACAAAAAGGAATGGCGTGACCCTGTAAATTGGCTTATGGCAACTGTTTCGGATGAAAACGGTATTAGGCTTACCGCTTTAATGACACCGCCTTTTAATCTTACGCTTTATGCTACAGACAATATAATTGATTCAAAAGCTGTTAACTGCCTTGTGGAAGGACTGAAGGACCATGAAATTCCCGGCGTGACAACCGAAAAAACGTTGGCAGAGTGTTTTGCCAAAGAGTATACCGCCAGAAAGGGTTTGAACTTTAATATAACGATGAGCCAACGCATATATGAGCTTGATGAAGTAAACCCGGATATAAAACAATTTGTCACCGTTCGTTTGCTGGATGAAAAGGATATGCATTATTTCCCGTATTGGCTCGAGGCATTTAGCGCTGCAAAAACTTATGGAAAAACAGATATGTCAATCCCGCAGCAGGACGGGGAAACTTATCGCTATCATATATCAGCGAAAAAGTTATATATTTTGGAAGTCGACGGGATGCCTGTATCGATGGCAGGCTATACAAGGGTACTGCCAACAGCGATAGGCATAGCATATGTATATACCCCTCCTTATTTTCGCGGTAAGGGTTATGCCACGTCATGCGTGGCTCAAATCAGTAAAATGGCATTAGACAAGGGATTTTCCAGGTGTGTGTTATATACGGATTTACAAAACCCGGTATCAAACAGCATTTATCAGAAAATAGGATATAAAGCTGTCTGCGATTCTCTCATGCTAAAATTTGAATAAAAAATCCGTAGATCAGTTGTATGTTATCGGGTATCCGCTTCTGTTACGGATGAGAACACATTAAGGCGCGAACCTGATGTACTTCGGGGAATAAAAATAATCCGAAGATTCTTTTAACGTCGGATGAAGTCGATGAAAACACCATATAAGATTTATAAACCTTATTTTCATTATTTATATGTTTATAAAAAATTAAATTAAGGTATTAAATAAATAGATAGGTTAATTAAATAAAAAATCCTGGGCCGACTGTTGGGACTATAATCTTTTTATGAAAGTAAGCGTTTTTATTTATAGATTTTTATACAAAACAGGCTCTTGAAATGTTATGTTAGATGAAGAGATTGAAGGTTGTATATAGATTGGATTGAAAAATTTTATGATTATTAAATAATTGAATACGAGGCTGATATTTTACAGCTAAGAAGGTTTTAAAGCAACTGTCCGGAGGTATTTCAATGAACACACCAAAAACGATACTTAGTCTTTACCTGCTTTTCGCGGTTATATTAGCCCAGTTTTTTGCTGCGTACTTCTTTTCAAAGGGCAGAACCAGCTATCGAAAGGCATTCTCTGCGATGGTTTTATGTATCAGTATTTATTTGTTTGGATATTTAATGATTGTTAACAGCAGCAATCTACAGGAAATGATTTTCTGGAATCAGATTCAATATTTTGGATTGCCCTTTATTTCCGTATTATGGATGTTGGTGGCTCTTCTTTATACAAAAACTATCTATTCCCTGAAAACCTGGATGGCGCTTGTACTTTTTTCTGTACCTGTTATAACTGTTATTGCCCGGCTGACTAATTCCTGGCATCACTTTTTCTATACAAAATGGGAATTGCGGCAGTTCTATGAATATAATTTCTTGTATATGGAAAGGGGTTATTGGTATTATGTTAACATTGCTTATACCATATTATGCTTGTTTTTTGCCGTTATCATTTACTTAGTTGGGTACCTGAAGAATAAGGCCGGTTATACCAAACCCCACTTTCTGGTTTTTTTATTTGCTTCCTTACTGCCTTTCATTGGTATAATACTGATTCTCTTCGCTTTCGAAGAGTGGAGCATCGATTATTCCGCTTTAATAATGCCTGTTTCTCTGCTTATTATAAGTTATGGCATTTTAAAATACGATTTTTTGGAAATTAGAACTCTGGCCCGGGAAACAATCTTTGAGAACAACTTTGCAGGTATGCTGGTACTGGGTCCGGGGAAAAGGATAATAGACTATAATAAGGCCGCTGAAAAGTTTTTTAAAGCAATAAACATCTCACTGAATAACTATCCCATAGAGCATATTCTTGAACGGGAGCCAAAGTTGTTGGAAGTTTTCGAAAGTGAGAGCAGCCGTGATTTTTCTTTGATCATAGATGGAGAAAAACGGTTTTTTGAGATCGACGTGGTTCCATTGGGGGATCCCAGCGATGGAAACACGAGAATGCTTAAATCTATCCGTGATGTTACGGAAGAAAGGAAAATTCAGGAGAAACTGAAGTTTTTGGCTACAACAGATTCTTTAAGCGGCCTGTATAATCGGGCGGAATTTATGAATTTGGCCAAAAAAGCGTTTTTACGGGCCAAAAGGAATAATGAGGAACTATCATTGCTGATAATGGATTTGGATAATTTCAAGCTCATCAACGACACCTTTGGGCATGCGGCAGGAGATGAAGTTATTCGTGATGTTGGAAGTATCATAAAGACGAGCTTCCGAAAAACCGATATTACAGGGCGCTTGGGAGGAGAAGAGTTTGCCGTGGTTTTAAAGAACGCTTCTTTGAAAGAAGCGAAAAGAGTAGCGGAAAAGTTTCGGGATTTTGTTACCAGGAGAAAAGTTATTTACGAGGGACAGGAAATTGGTTTTACGGTAAGTATTGGAATCGCTGTAATCCGCGATGATATCAACGATATTGAAGATATTTTAAAAAAGGCGGACAGTGCCCTTTATAAGGCAAAAGCGAAAGGGCGNNTCCCCTTGTCCCCTTCAACATGGGAGTTATTTGGATGCTTCTGAAAATAACCAACGGATGTGTTGCTTTTGGTACAAACATCGTGTTATCCGGAATAGATTTTGAGATCAATAAGGGCGAAAAGATTGCGGTGGTCGGCAGAAACGGCTGCGGAAAGACGACACTGCTGAAACTGATCGTCGGCGAATATGATCTGACAAAGCTTGATAACGGCGAACCGTCGTCCATTGTGAAGCAAGCGAATGTGAATATCGGCTATCTGCAGCAGATCACCTTCGAGGATGAATCCATAACCCTTGAGGACGAGGTAAAGAAGGCTTACAAAACTATTATCGAGATTGAAAACAGCATGGAAAAGCTTTTAGCGGAAATCGAAAGCCAGCCAAGCGGTGAAGCTCTGACAAAGTATTCCCAACTTCAGGAAAGATTCGAGCTGCTCGACGGATACAGCTATAAAAAGGAATATGAAATAGCCATCAGGCAGTTTGGCTTTACCGAAGAGGATAAGGCAAAGCCCCTGTCCGGCTTTTCGGGAGGACAGCGGACAAAAATCGCTTTTATCAGGCTTTTGCTAAGTAAGCCCGATATTTTGCTGCTGGACGAGCCCACGAACCATCTTGACATCAATGCCATCGAATGGCTGGAGGAATACCTGAAGTCCTATAAAAACGCTGTGGTCATTGTTTCCCATGACAGGGAGTTCCTTGATAAAGTAGTAAACCAGGTCTATGAGATCGAGCGGGGAAGAATCACAAAATACAGCGGTAACTATTCAGCCTTTGCAATCAAAAAGCGGGATGACTGGGAAAAACAGCAAAAGGAGTATATCGCGCAGCAGAAGGAAATCGCCCGCTTAAGCGGTCTTGTTGAACGTTTTCGATACAAGGCGTCCAAAGCGGCCATGGCCCAGTCGAAGCTGAAGCAGATAGAGCGAATGGACATTGTTGATGCGCCTGAAAAAACGGATACAAGAACCTTTCATGCCAATTTTGAGCCGGAATACCAAAGCGTCAGACAGGTGTTATCGGTGAACGAGCTTACGATAGGTTATGATAAACCGCTGGCAACCATTTCTCTTGATATCCGGCGCGGTGACAAGATCGGCATCATCGGCGGAAATGGCCTGGGCAAATCGACGTTCCTGAAAACCATTGTCGGAAAGCTGCCCGCGCTTGGCGGTTCCTGTGTTTACGGCGACCGGGTGAAGATCGGATACTTTGATCAGCAAATGGCGCGGTATGAAAATGATAAAAACGTGCTGGATGAGTTTTGGGACGAGTTCCCGGAATTGACGCATTCGGAGGTCCGAAGCGCCCTTGGAGCCTTTCTTTTTTCGGGAGAGGATGTCTTTAAGCCGGTGAATGCTCTATCGGGCGGAGAAAAGGTGCGCCTTGAGCTGTGTAAAATTTTTCAGCGCAGGCCTAATTTCCTGATCCTCGATGAGCCTACAAATCATATGGATATCATTGGAAAGGAAACCCTGGAAAAGATTCTGAAGAAATACACCGGAACCATTCTGTTTGTGTCTCATGACCGGTATTTCATCAAGCAGGCGGCAACCTCGGTATTGGTCTTTGAAGAGGACGGCGTCCGGCTTTACCCTCACGGATACGAGTATTACCTGGAGCAGGCCGCGAAAAAAGCGGCCGTGCAAAAAACACAAAACACCCGGGAAGCCAGGGGAAAGAAAAGCTATACAACGCCGGCAAAGGAAAAAGCGAAACGCGCGGCAAGAATCAAAAAGCTCGAAGAAAACCTGGCGCAATGCGACGCGATCATCGCAAGGCTTAAGGCAGAGCTTGCCTCACCGGAAAATATGTCGGATTATATACGGTTAACCGAGCTTCAAAAGCAATTGTCCGAGCAGGAGGAACTGCATCTTGCATACCTCGAAGAATGGGACAAACTGATGGATGAAAGCATGAGCATACGGCTGCTTTAGTCTCAACGGGGATAATGATGAATGGAAATGACCGTTCCGGTTCTGCCGTGGGTTGTTCCGCTGCCGCGAATCATTTTGTCCGCTTTATTGATGCACCGGCTTAATGTGTCTATAGCGTTTTGAATATCGTTGCCGTATTTAAGATACAGTTCGATTACATTCCCTTTTACCGTCAATTCACTTTTGCTGCGGAGATAAAAGGGCGAACTAAACCACACAAACATTAATCCGTCTAACCATTGTTTCCCCGGAGCATCTTTCAATTCTGCCCTGATCCTGTATCGGGACTCATTACTCCGGCCATTATGCATTGCGGATAGCGAAATATGATCCAACTTCATAGCAATTCCCCCAGACTTTGCTTTAATAACGGAAAAAACCGCCCGGCAATTTCAACACATAAGGCATCATGAGCGAGCAATGCGGTTAAGCAGAAAAGCCGCCCGTTTCAACGACGCGTGAGCAGAGGATTTTGCTGAAAGTGGCATTAATCTGTTCTAATAGATATTATTCACCGAAAACGATAATTTAATGCAGATACCGCTTGCAAACATGAATATTTTAAACCTAATACAAGTTTCCTGCCAAAAACACATGTTTATGCCCGATGATGGCAAACATATCCGTTCTTATTAACAGGCGTAAAGTTTACTTTATCAATGGACGCAGAATAACTGTCGCAAGAGGAGGAATCTTTAAAACCATTGAATAAGGTTTTTGATGATACGACAAATTTTCGGATTTTATGACATTGCAATTTAATACATTGCTGCCGCCGTATTTTTCGCTGTCGCTGTTGAATATTTCAACGTAAGCCACGTCCACAGGCGCTCCGATGCGGTAATTGTCGTGAACCGCGGGAGTGAAATTGCACACGAATATCAGCATATCACGCCAGTCTTTCCCTTTCCGTATAAACGACACGATGCTGTGTTCGGTATCGTTGCAGTCAATCCACTCAAAGCCTTCATAATGGAAATCAACTTCATACAATGCCGGTTCAGAAAGATAAAGATGGTTCAGGTCTTTCACGAAATCATGCATTTTTTTATGCATCGGGTAATCAAGCAGGTGCCAGTCTAAGCTCTCTTTGTATTTCCATTCTATGAACTGCCCGAACTCGCCGCCCATAAACAGAAGTTTTTTGCCCGGGTGGCCGATGAAATAACAGAGCGCGGCCCTCAATCCCGCAAATTTCTGCCAGTAATCGCCGGGCATTTTGTTAAGCAAAGAGCATTTTCCGTGTACCACCTCGTCATGAGAAAGAACAAGGATAAAATTCTCCGACCATGCGTACATGAATGAAAATGTAATCAGGTTCTGGTGATGTTTACGGTATATCGAATCCATACTCATATACTTTAAAAAATCATTCATCCATCCCATGTTCCATTTATGCGAAAAGCCAAGGCCTCCGTCATGCACCGGTCTTGTCACCATAGGCCAGGATGTGGACTCTTCGGCAATCATCAAAATGTTTGGATAGTATTTGTAGACCACCGTATTAAGGTGACGCAGGAAATCTATCGCCTCCAGGTTTTCACGTCCGCCGTACCGGTTCGGTATCCATTCCCCCTCCTTGCGGCCGTAGTCAAGATAGAGCATGAAAGCTACAGCGTCAACCCTAAATCCGTCAATATGATAGACATCAAACCAGTATAAAGCGTTCGATATAAGAAAGTTTTTAACCTCGTGGCGGCCAAAGTTAAAAATGTGTGTCCCCCATTCCCAATGTTCACCGCGTCGTTTGTCTTCATGTTCGTACAGCGCTGTTCCGTCAAAGCGTGCAAGTCCATGCCCGTCTTTTGGAAAATGGGCGGGAACCCAGTCAAGAATAACTCCAAGCCCGTTATTGTGACAGGTGTCAACGAAATACTTAAAATCCTCCGGGGTGCCGTAGCGTGCCGTTAATGCATAGTAGCCCGTTACCTGGTATCCCCACGAGCCTGCGTACGGATGCTCCATAACGGGAAGCAGTTCAAGATGTGTATACCCCATTTCTTTCGCGTACGGGATTAACTGCTCCGCAAGCTGCCGGTAGGAAAGAGGCCTGAAGCCTGTTTCTGAATCCGGATCGGGATCTGGTTCCTGGCGCCACGAACCAAGGTGTACCTCGTATATGTTTACGGGCTTATCGAACGTGCTTTCCCGGTCTCTTCGGCGCATCCACGCGCCGTCGGTCCATTCGTAATTATCCAGGTCATAAACCTTTGAAGCGGTCTTCGGCGGCTTTTCGGCATAAAACGCATACGGATCGGCCTTAAGATATATCTCGTTAAACGGTGTTTTTATTTCGTATTTGTATATATCGTTTTTAATGACGCCCGGGATAAACAGCTCCCAGACTCCGGAGCTTCCCATCATCCTCATTTGGTGCCGGCGCCCGTCCCACTGGTTGAATGTTCCGACAACGCTTACCCTTTTCGCGTTCGGAGCCCAGACGCAGAACGAAGTGCCTTTTACCCCGTTTATTTCGCGCGGGTGCGCGCCGAGCTTTTCGTATATGCGATGGTGGTTGCCCTCGTTGAACAGGTACAGGTCGTAATCGGAAATTGTCGGCCAGAAGGAATAGGGGTCGTATGTTTCAAAAATGTGGCCGGTGCAATTCTTAACCCTGAACTTATATAAGTTTGATTCAAACGGTTCGTCGCGGACAAGGACAAAAAAGCCGCGCCCGTCATGCTTGTGCATTTTTTCCGGCAATCCGTCCGAAGGGCTGATAACGTCAATCTCCGCGGCCTCCGGTATGTAAGCGCATATGACGGTTTTACCGTCTATATGGTGCATTCCCAGCAGCTCATGCGGGTTTTTGCAATACCCTGACAATATCGCCTCTTTGACATTTTCATTAATAACAATGTCCATAGATCCTACCCCTCTAACTATCTTTTTACAGTATACCCATTTAAGATTTGTAGAAATCAATTGCAATGTATCTCTTAAGCTGCATTCCGCTAAATCCGCAAATAACGGAAGTAACCGGTTGGCAGTTTCGGCAAATTAATAAGCTTATGCGGGCATTACTCCGAAGCGGAATTACCGGCCGGGGCATAAAATCTGATCCGCTGCCTGATTTTGGTTATATGGCAGGTACATCGGATGAAAAACTTTTGCCCGGTTTTATTGTACATGGCTTAATTAATGATATCCGAATAACAAAAATTTATAACCGCGGGCTCAATTGGTGCTGCATCTTTCGAACTCATATAAAATGTGGTAAAATTTATATTCAAGTTAACACCGGGTTTTGCGGCATATCGGCCCAAGGCCTGTTTTAGCATTAAATCCTTAAGACTATGTTATGCTTGTATATCGGAAATATGCACTGGTTTAACCGTTTCAGTAAAAGAATACAGAGGAAACATGTATGTACAGCAACAAGCCGATTTTTTTCATAGAAGATAGAAGAAAAAAACCCGACGCGTTATGCGTGTGGCTTGAAATTGCAAGCATTGCCGTATGGGTTTTGCTGTTCTGCGTGCTCATTTTTTACCAAAAAGCGCTGCCGCAGGTCGAGACTTTTTTTGACCGGTTTTTTGGAATTGAGGTCAGGGACACGTGGGATTACAGCAAACTGGACATAGCGTTTTATCTTCTGGTTTTCCTTTTTTTGTTCAGCGCGCTTTCGGTTTTTCTTAATTCTAAACGGCTAAAAAGAAAAACCGATCGAATAAGAAGATCGTTCATCATTTCATTGATCGGCTCGTTTACAGGTATTATTATCTACCTGTTTGGTTATTTGTTGTAATGGGACGGCTGCTGTCAAGCGCCTGAAGCATCCTGTAAATAATCGTTGCCGCTTCCGCCCTTGTCGCAGTGGCGGCAGGCCCGAGTTTGTTATTGCCAATCCCGTTAATTATTCCCGCGTATTTCATGGCCGCAAATGCCGATTGTGCGTATGGGGCAATTTCCCGGTAGTCGTCGAACTCGTACAGAATATACAGCGGGGGCTGTTCAAGGCTAAGATCAGCTACTTTCATCGCTCTTGATGAATAGTATACAATATCCTGGCGTGTTATCGGGGTATCGGGATAAAACCTCATGTTTTCATCAGGCTCGATAATTCCGTGCCGGTAAGCGGTCATAATCCAGCGGTGATGCCAGTTGTCAGGGGTAACATCCCTGAAACTGCCCAAAGGGGTCTCGGGGAAAGAAAAGCATGCGACGAGAAGTTTAATGAATTCAGCTCTTGAAATATTCCCGTAAGGATTAAAATTCCCTTTGCCGTCACCTTCTATAACGCCCATTGACGCAAGGGCTTCAATGGCATTTTTAGCCCATGGATGGCTTCCGATATCATTGAACTGTATTTTTTGCGGCGTTTCAACGGTAATTTCATTGCTTTCAAAAGACTCGCCCGCGGCATTTTTGGACTTGACGATGTATGTGTACTTCCTTCCGGGCAAGACGGAATCATCGACGAACACGGTCATGTTTTCACGGGCAGTCCCTATCTCTCTGAACTGCAAGCTGCTGCCGCCTTTTCTGTATATTACGAACTCTTCTTCATTGTCAGACATATCAACCCAGTTTAAAACTATCCGGTTGGAGCCTATAATGGTAGGGTACGAAAGGCTTGGAGTCGCAGGCAGCCTTGTTGAATAAAACACTTCATTCGTAAAAGCTTCATATGCCGGGTATTCGCTGTACGCACGGACACGCAGCGTATAGTCGACTCCCGGCTCGGGAATGAAACGGTATAACACAGTGTCTTTATATAGCGTGTCAAGGGTCTGCCAAGCACCGTACGCGGAAGTTTTATATTCAACGATGTAATACCGCTCATAGTCGGAAAAATCATCCCATCCGAGGTAAAGGTATCTGTCGTCCCTTGAAATGACCAAATGGCCGTCAGGTTCGGCAAAAGAAACCCTTATGTATACCGGCGTTGTAAACGGGGAAAAGATAGTGTTCACTTTTACTGCCCGCACCATGTACGAATATGTCTCGCCGTTTATTATGTTTTCATCGGAATACATGAGTTTTCCGCGTTCCACTGTCGCGATATGATTCCATACTCCATCGGACTGCGCGCGGCGCCATATTTCAAAACCGGATTCCAATGCAGGGTCATATTCCCACGTTAAGAAAACACGTTCGGGCGTAACGCTTTTAACGGTCAGGTTCTTAACGGTCGGGAGTGTTTCGGCGGTTACGTCAATTTCAGCGGTATAATCCGATTCAATATTTTGTGATCGTATCTTCATGCGGTAGGTATTCAGCGAACCCGGTTTAACGGTATCAACGAATGACCCTGTTTTTGAAAGGACGACGAGAGGTTCGTATGAACCGGAATCCCCGATTTTTTCAATTATTATCGTTGAAGAACCGACGGCAAACTCGTCCCACCTAAGCAGAATTTCGCTGTCCGACAGCGCGTAACCGTAAAAATGGGTATCGAGTGAAAGCTTTGTATAATCGGAAATGCCATTTGCGGATGGAAAATACTCGGTCGTAAAATCATCGTCATACCGGGCACGTATTCTGTAATAATACCTCGTTCCGGGTTTCAGTCCGTCATCGGTAAACTCTGTTTCACCGGGGCGGGTAATGTGTATTTGTTCCCAGGTTGTGCCTCCCGCTTCACGGCGCTCTATTATAACTCTGCAGTTATCTGCCCTTATATAAGCCGATCCCGGGTAATCCCACGTGAGCGTCATCTGTGTGCTGTAAACATCGGCAATCCGGAAAGATACCGGGAAAAGGAAAGGAACCGTTACCTCTTCGCTGGGCGTACCCCGGTAAGTGTCACTGGTTGGTATTACCCTGTATGTGTATTGTTCACCGTTAACCGGAGTATTGTCAATATAACTTGTTACGTTTTCCTTAACCGACGCAAGGTATGAAAAAGAGCCTGTGCGCGTCTTTCTTTCAATGCGGTATCCGGTTTCTTTTGTGGAATTGTCTTGCCAGGTAATTTCTATCGCCGATGTTGACTTTATTTTAGCCTGAACCTGGGTAGGCGCTTTTAAAAGGGTATATGCGTACCTGCCGATGTTATTGTCGGGATAATACATATATGCCGCGGAAGTCGCGGTAACAGCGCGGATCCGGTAATAATAGCGCGTTCCTTCGGTCAGGTTGCTGTCTGTATAACTTTTCTGATGTCCCGGCACATTGGCTATCGTATGCCACGCAGTAGTGCCTTCCAGCCTGCGTTCGATAACGGTCTGATAATTTGATTCCGGGATCCTGTTCGAAGCAGGGTATGACCATGTCAATTCAACCTGTGAGTCGGACAGTGAATTAATCATTAATGACACGGGGCGAAGATATTCAACCGGATATGAGTCGGCGGGCTCTCCAAACAGAGTGCCGCTCGTGGCAAAAACCCGGTAAGTATAGGTATGACCGTTTGAGACGTTTGTGTCGTTATAAGTGGAAACACTTGAAGATACCCGCGCAATCGTAGAAAACTCACCCGTGTCCGTTTTTCTTTGTATAGTAAAACCTGAAGCCCCCGGAACTTCATTATCCCAATTAACCCGGATGCTTCCGCTTCCGGACACAAATGCGTTTACAAAGTACGGAGCGGGTAATGAAGCAGCATTGGATACAACTGTCATAACAGTAATAATTGCTATTGAAAACAATATGTATATAACTTTTTTCATGCGTATCCACTCCGATTATGGATTAAGTATATAATACCGCATCGAACTGAAGAAATCAAACATATAGCGCGTACGGTCAAGACTGTTTGGGCTGTATGCTGCCTGCAGTTCGAATAGTACTGTTTGAACTTGTCGTACGGCACGCATATATTATGCCGTATTCCGAAAATTTTTCAAAAAAAGTGGCCGACGTGTATAAGAAGTGCGCCAGCCAAAATAAAGGGGGTCAAAATGTATTGTGAGGTCATTAGAAGTATAACCTTAATATGGTTTTTTATACATGTTCATAAAAAGTTTTTACGTAATTGGTTTGTCACTTTTTCCCCCATCATGTATAATAATAGTCGCGGTACTTATATTGCGGTGAAAAAATCGATATTTTATACGGTATAAATAGGATAGTTATTGCTTTCGTTCATAACGGAAAGGAACGGCATTATGGAAAAAGAAATATGGAAGAAACCGCTCAGGCAATGCAATATTGGCGGAGAAGCACTTATTGAAGGCGTTATGATGCGCGGAAATAACAAAATGGCGATGGCCATGCGCAAATCAAATGGTGAAATAGTAGTACAAACTTATGAACATATACCGGTTGCAAATAAGTTCTTCCTTTTTAAGCTGCCTGTTATCCGCGGAGCTGTTAATATGCTTGAATCAATCATTATTGGAATGAAAGCATTAATGACTTCTGCGGAGGAAGTCGATATCGAGGAAGAGGAAGAGTCGAAGACAGATAAATTTCTTAAAAAAATATTCGGCGATAATATGTTCCGTGTAATGCTGTATTTTTCTGTCGCGGTTGCGCTTGTTTTCGGGATAGGCATATTTATGCTGCTGCCTAACTGGATAGCGGGCTGGTTCGCTTTTGATAAAAGTACGCCTTTAGGTTCTATGTCTGCGAATTTAATCGAAGGTGCCCTTAGGGTTATAATTTTTGTAAGCTATATTTTTCTCGTATCCAGGAACAAGGAAATAAAAAGGGTTTTTGAATATCACGGCGCCGAACACAACGCGATTTACGCATACGAAAACAAAGAGGAATTAACCGCGGAGAACGCCAAAGCCCATACCACGCTGCACCCAAGGTGCGGGACAACATACCTGTTTGTGGTAATTATAACAAGCATACTTCTGTTTTCGTTTATCCGGTGGCGAAGCCCACTCGTAAATATGGCCCTGCGCCTTGCTCTGCTGCCCCTGGTGGCCGGAATTGCATACGAAGTTTTCAAGTTAGCGGCAAAAACCGGCTTCAAGCCGCTGCGTGCGATAAGCTATCCCGGCCTTCTTCTGCAAAAAATCACAACGCAGCCGCCGGACGAAAGCCAGATCGAGGTTGCGCTTGCCGCGCTTAAAGCTATTGTGCCGGAAGACAACCCGGAAGATGAACCTGAAGCTGAAAAAGACGACGCACCCGAGGGAGAAGCTGTTTGACTATCTTTGAAGCAGTGCGGGAAGCCACCGGTACGCTGAAGAACAGCGGGATTGAAAATCCTGTATGGGAAGCCGGGCTATTGATGGGCTTTGTTCTTAAAAAGGATATATCATATGTTTACGCGCATTACGATAATTCACTATCCCATGAGGATTGTGAGAAATATAAGGATTTGGTCCGGATAAGGGCTAACGGAATGCCGTACCAGTATATTACGCAAAACCAGGAGTTTATGTCTTTGGACTTTTTCGTCAGCAGCGGCTGCCTGGTTCCGAGGCCAGAAACGGAAATTCTTGCCGAAGCGGCGTTATCGTGGATAAAAGAAAAAAACAGTGACGCAGTCCGGGTTCTTGACATTGGCACGGGTTCGGGCGCGATAGCCGTAAGCATAGCTTACTATGCGGCCAATACGGTGGTGCACGCCATTGATATTTCACGCGAAGCTATTGAAACGGCTAAGCGTAATGCCAAAAAGCATAAGGTGAATAACCGGATACATTTTATACAGAAAGACTTTTTCGGGTGGGAGCCCGATTCGCCGTATGATATTGTGGTATCTAACCCTCCGTATATACCAGGCCCGGAGATAAGCTTGCTGCCGGCGGGCATAATCAACTATGAACCTGTCACGGCGCTCGACGGAGGACCCGACGGTCTTATGTTTTATCGTGAAATTGCCGTGAAAATAAATAAGCTTTTAAACCCGGAAGGAACTGTTTTCGTTGAAGTAGGGGCCGGACAAGCGCGGTCGGTTTCAGATATATTTGAAAACTGCGGCCTTTTAACATCGGTTTACCGGGATCTTTCCGGGACGGAACGTGTTGTCCGAGGTGACAGGAAGTAAAAATATTTATTTTAAAATTGTATAAAATACCCTTTTTACGATTATACTTCATTAGACAGTTAATTTATGGATTATCGCTTAGCGGGCGTATAATCTGAAAGGGTGTTATCGGTATGGATGGCAATGCGGCGTTCAGACATACGTATATTAAAGGTCCCGGTATATTTAAGAAGCTTTCCGCTTTAAAGCTTTTTTATGATGAGGACGGACAGCAGGAAGTATATAATGAAAGCGATTGTTTACTGAAGTGCCTAAAGCAGGCGCGTGAGGATTGGCTTACTGCTGTTGAAAACTTCGACCAGGCGGAAAACGACGATATGATTGATTACTATATATACAATATGAAAGCCTGCCAGATAAGGTATAATTACCTTTTAAAAAGAGCAAAGGAGTTGGGGCTGCGCAATGATTTTTATGAAGCACAGTAACTGCTGGATTTCGCTTGTTATATAATGGCAGAGTATTTTATGTTTACCATTCAGTTACTGTCAAGATGTACAATTATTTACGACTGATATTGTATAAATTGTGAAAAAAATAACGTTCAAATCGTGAACATATTCATAATGGCGTGTTTCAGCGCATTTTGAGCAGTAAAGCAATCTCTTTCATTCCATGAAAGAATGTGATATAATAATTTTAGGGTTGTAATACATCCTACAATTAACAGGAGGCAAAATGTCTATTACAGCAATTAAACAAAAACGTGTAAGCGACGAAGTATTCGAACAGATGAAGGAGCATATTATTTCAGGCGAGTGGGCCCCGGGGAAAAAAATACCCAGCGAGCTTGAATTGGTTGAACTGTTCGGCGTAAGCAGGGTTTCGGTTCGGGAAGCGATTCACAGGCTCGTCGGCATGGGTGTATTAACCATCCGCAGGGGAGAGGGCACTTATGTTAATGAAGTGCTTCCGGAACATTACATAAATACACTGCTGCCTATTTTGATGATTGAGAGCGCGAGCTTGTCCGAAACTCTTGAATTCCGTGCCATAATGGAAGTGGAAAGCGCAAGACTGGCCACAAGAAACGCTGATGAACAAGACATCGCCCGGATGGAAAAGGCTATTAAGGTTATGGAAAAGAATAAGGGCAATAATCGGGAATTTGCAGCGGCGGATCTTAATTTCCATGTAGCTATCGCTATGGCGACGCATAACAGTGTTATTATCAAAGTCAATGCGATAATTCATGACATGTTGAAAAAAATAATGGAAGAAATTGTTGATATCACTGGGTATGAGGGAGGACTCTACTATCACCGCAGAATCCTTGAAGCAATAAAAAACAGAGATGAAAACGCTGCAGTAAAGACGATGAGAGAGCATATCAGCGCGACGATGGACAAAACGACCGGATTGAACGGGCAGAAGAGTTAAATAACCGCTTGCCTGGTATGTAAAAATCAATCGGTTCTGATAGAGGGAAAATCTTTAACTTAAGCATGTATTACATCATACAAGCAGACAATGGAGAGGATGATTTTATGACTATTCAACAGTTGGAAAAGAAAGCGAAAGAAATCCGGCTAACTATTGTAAAAATGGTAGGGCCGTGTAAAACCGGTCACTTCGGGGGTTCATGCTCCATAGCCGACGTAGTCGCAGCATTGTATTTTCACAAAATGAGACATGATCCGAAAAATCCGAAATGGCCTGAGCGTGACAGGCTGATTTTCAGCAAAGGGCATGCCGCGATCGCCCAGTACGCGGCGTTGGGAATGTGCGGGTATTTCCCCGAGGAAGAAATGTGGAACTTAAAAGAATTGGGTTGCATGCTGCAGGGACACCCCGATATGAATAAAACCCCGGGCGTCGAAGCGAACACGGGATCACTTGGCCAGGGTTTATCTATATCCTGCGGGATCGCAGCGGGTTTGAAGCTCGACAAAAACCCTGCGCGCGTATATTGTATTGTCGGAGACGGCGAAATGGCCGAAGGGCAGATTTGGGAAGCCGCGATGGCAGCTTCTTTCTATAAACTCGACAACCTTTTGGTTATACTCGACCACAATAAACTGCAGGCTACCGGTCCGATCGCGGAACGTTTCAATACCAGTCCTGTAAGAGAAAAATGGGAAGCCTTCGGATGGCACACCGTTGAAATTAATGGCCATGACATGAATGAAATTGTTGAAAGCCTTGACAGTACGGAAAAGGTAAAAGGCAAGCCCTCAATTATTATTGCCCATACCATAAAAGGGAAGGGCATACCATTTGCCGAAAACAACGCGGCCTTCCATAACGGCTCTATGACGCAGGAACAGTTTGAAACGGCTTGCGGAATCTTTTCGGAACAGGGGGTAATGTAATATGAAGATGCAAAGCCAAAGAAAGGCATACGGAGAAACGCTTGTGCAGCTTGGAAGAGAAAATAAGAATATAGTCGTACTTGACGCCGATCTTAGCAAGAGTACAATGACCTGCTTTTTCGAGCAGGAATTTCCGGATAGATATTTTGAGATGGGTATCGCGGAAGCAAACATGATATCTTTTGCCGCTGGGCTTTCGCTTACAGGCAAGATTGCGTTTGTGAATTCTTTCGCAGTGTTTTCCACAGGCCGTCCGTTTGATCAGATCCGGCAGGGCGTAGCGATAGGAAAGCTGAATGTAAAGATTTGCGGTTCAAGCGCGGGTCTTTCGGACTTCGGCGATGGTGCGACACACCAGTCTGTCGAGGATATCGCGATTATGCGCGCTATACCTAATATGACTGTTATTTCCCCATGTGACGCTATTGAAACTAAAAAAGCAGTCAGGTTTGCCGCGGAATACGACGGCCCGGTTTATATCAGGGTCAGCAGGAACGATCTTCCCGATATATTCCCGGATGATATGGAATTCACTCTCGGGAAACCGGTTGTTTTGCGTGAAGGCAATGACATAACTGTGTTCGCGACGGGCACGATGGTATATGAAGCGCTTGTTGCCGCCGAAAAGCTCAGTAGCCTGGGTATTTCGGCAAGGGTCGTTAACGTAAGCACTTTAAAACCGGTTGATGACGAGTCGATAATAAAGCTTGCGGAAGGCATGAAGGGGATTATAACAGCGGAAGAGCATTCTATAATTGGCGGCCTCGCGAGTGTCGTCACATATGCGTTGAGAGGAAAAGGAATACCTGTAGAATCAATAGCGATAAACGATGAGTTCGGGCAATCGGCGGGTTCCCATGATGAACTTCTTGCACATTACGGGCTTAAGGCGGATAATATAGTTGAAAAGGCAAAAGCTCTTTGTTAGAAAGGAAGATTAATATGGAAAAAACGATGAAAGCTGTTGTCAAATATGATAACGTAGCCAACGCTACGGAACTCCGCGATATGCCGGTTCCGGAAATAGGCCCGACGGATGTTCTTGTACGTGTCGCGTATATAGGCATTTGCGGTACGGATCCGCATATGCACCAAAACCTTGTCTCTTTTGAGATGAATGTTCCCCTTATATTTGGGCATGAATTTGCAGGCACGATCGAAAAGGTCGGCAGCGAAGTTAAAGGATATAAACCGGGCGACCGCGTAACGGCGGAAACCCACGCGGATTACTGCGGGGAGTGTGAATTATGCCGGACCAATCAGTACCCTGTTTGCAGGGACAGAAAAGGCTACGGTTTTAAAGCCCACGGCGCGTTTGCGAAATATGTAAAGGTTCCGGCCAGGATACTGCACAGGGTTCCCGATAACGTATCGTTGAAAGAAGCGGCGCTGACCGAACCGCTTTGTGTGGCATACAAAGCGCTTGTACACAGCAGCAGGGTGAACCCGGGAGATACGGTGGTTGTAATAGGACCCGGGCCTATTGGAATGCTTTGCATTAAAATGGCGCAGATCTGCGGAGCGAGTGAAATCATAGCAGTTGGTGCGAGCGGAGATGAAGAGCGGCTTAAAATGGCTCTTGACTACGGCGCGACTATGGCGTTAAACAGCCAAAAAGACGATGTTGAATCGATAATCATGTCGATGGGGGATGGTTACGGCGTCGATCTTGTAGTCGATGCAGCGGGTGTATCGCAGACACTTAAGTTATCTATGGACATAATACGCCCCGGCGGGCAGATTACGAAAATAGGATGGGGTCCTAAGCCTGTTGGATTTTCTCTTGACCCGCTCATATCAAAAGGCGTTACGCTGAGGGGACACTTCAGTCACACATGGGATGTATGGGAAAAGTGTCTTGTGCTGCTTTCGAAAGGACAGGTTGATCTTAAGCCGCTTATAACCCACGAGCTTACGATTGATAAGTGGGAAGAAGGCTTCAGGCTTGTCGAAAGCAGGGAAGCGATGAAGGTTGTGCTTAAACCAATTGATTAAAATAAATATTTAAGGAGGTTGTTATCGTGAAAATTGGTTTTATAGGACTTGGGATAATGGGCAAACCCATGGCGAAAAACCTGTTAAAGGCGGGGTATTCCGTCGTGGCTTACGATATCGTTCCGGAGGCCGTGAAGGAACTGGTTGACGCCGGAGCGGAAAAAGGAGAGTCATCCGCTGATGTAGCTTCAAAAACCGAAGTTATTATTACGATGCTTCCGAACTCGCCGCATGTAAAGGAAGCGGTATTGGGAAAAAACGGGGTGCTTGAAGGAGCAAAACCGGGCACGATACTTGTCGATATGAGTTCTATCGCTCCGCTGGCTTCGAAGGAAATTTCGGAAAAAGTGGCGGAAAAAGGAGTTGTTATGCTCGATGCACCGGTCAGCGGCGGTGAACCGAAAGCAATCGACGGAACGCTGTCAATCATGGTCGGCGGTCCGGAGGACGCGTTCAAAAAGGTTGAAGACATTTTGAAAAAGATGGGTTCTTCGGTCGTTCGTGTAGGCGACATCGGCAGCGGGAACATGACAAAGCTTGCGAACCAGATTATCGTCGCGCTGAATATCGCCGCGATGTCCGAGGCCATGGTACTTGCGACCAAATCCGGCGTTGATCCGGAAAAGGTATACCTGGCCATTCGCGGAGGGCTCGCGGGCAGCACCGTACTGGACGCGAAAGTACCGCTCGCTTTGCAGAGAAATTTCAAACCGGGTTTCAGGATAGAGCTTCATATAAAAGATTTAATGAACGCGCTCGAAACAGGCCATGAGGTCGGAGTGCCGCTGCCGCTTACAAGCCAGGTGATGGAAATTATGCAAGCTCTTAAGGTAGACGGCAAAGCCGGGGATGATCACGGCGGCATTATTCAGTATTATGAAAAACTGGCGAAAATCGAAGTAAAAAAATAGTTTTGGAAACCTGTTAAGAAAGAGATGAAAGACGGATCTTTATGACACTTGTTAGAATCATAAAGATCCGTTTTTTGAATAGAATAATACCGGATAAGCAGGCTCTTTAAGAATGGGGGCAGCCGGCATGAACAATAATTTATTAATCCTGATTGCATGGATTGCGGGCATTTTAATCGTTTTTGCGTTTGGCAAGGCTTTGAAAGTGCCTCTGAAATTTGCCGTGAAGCTTTTAATAAACGGGGTTATCGGAGGCATTGTAATTCTTTTGATAAATTTTATAGGTCAGTATTTTGATTTCGGCATATCGTTAAACATCTTCTCGGCTCTGATTGTTGGGACCCTTGGACTGCCGGGCGTGATACTGCTTGTTATACTGAAGTATCTGCTTTAATGTCTGTTTTTGTCCAAACCTGTGTTATTCGGCGTTTTGGTATAATCAATATTTCGGCGGCATATAATTGTTCAGTAGACAACATGCCTGAACATGAACTCCTGTACCCATCTGTTTACCTTGTTAGCATTATGCAAACCGGCTGATCGCCGGCGCCGGCAAAGGGTTAAAACCTTAAAAAAAGACTGGATGGGAGAACCGTATGCATGAAGCAAAAGGATTAATTGAAACGAGTTATGGTATTCATATTTTGGGGATCAAACCTTACCGGGCTGGATATATCCTGGAAACCTCCGGCGGAAGGAAATACATAAAAGCATGCCAGTATCATAAAGAGCGTGTCGAGTTCATCCACCAGGCAAAACAGCATCTTATCAGCCGCAATTTCACGCGAATAGATCCTTATTGTATCGCGTATAACAATAAACCGTATGTTGAAATCGACGGCAACGTATATACAATGGTCAATCTCATTGACGGCAGGGAGTGCGAGTTCGACGATGATCGCGATGTGGCGATGGCCGCGGAAGCTCTCGCATTAATGCATAAAGCAGGCCACGGTTTTTTGCCGAAGGATGTGAAATTTGTTCCGGGCAGCCTCGGCAAACTGCCGTACAGTTTCAAAAAACGTCTTGAAGAAATACGCAAGCTCAAAAGAAAGGCCGAAAAGGAACGCAACGGTTTTGATTATTTGTTTATCGAGCATTTTGACGATTTTTATAAAATTGGATATGAAAGCCTGGAAATACTTTACGGATCAAAATACAACAAACTTGTTGATATGACATTGAAAGAAGGCATGATATGCCATCACGATTATTCGTACCAGAATATAATAATAAAGGGCGACAAAACATCGATTATAAATTTTGATTACTGCAACCTGGAACTTAAAATATACGACATAGTAAACATGTTAAGAAGAAGAATGAGAAAATGCAACTGGGATGTAAAAAAAGCAAAGGCTATTCTTGATGTGTACAGGAGGATAGAACCTTTGGAACAGGACGAAATGAAGGTAATGAAAAGCATGCTGCTGTTCCCGCAGAAGTTTTGGAGAATAATAAACCGTTACTATAACAGTAAACGGTGCTGGGCGCAGAGAAATTTCACGATTATGCTCGAAGAGGTTATAAACGAAAAGGATGCTCATATGGCATTCATGAAAGAATTCGACAAGTTGTGAAAAACACACCGGGTAAAGCCAAAGCCTTACCCGGTGCGCAGGGACGACTTTTCAGAGATAATCTCATTTTATCAGAACAGTCCCGTTATGGTACCGTCAGGATCTATGTCAATCCGGTTCGCGGCCGGTTCCTTCGGAAGCCCCGGCATTGTCATTATTTCTCCCGTCAACGCTACAACAAAACCCGCGCCGGCCGAAACACGAACATCCCTGACCGTGAGATCAAAATCTGTCGGGCGGCCCAAGAGCGCAGGGTTATCGGAAAGGGAATATTGGGTTTTGGCCATGCATATCGGAAGTTTGTCCATGTTAATCGCTTCAATCCGTTTTATCGCTTTCTCCGCCGCATCGGTATATATAACCTGTCTTCCCCCGTATATTTCCCTGTTTATAATCTCTATTTTCTGTTTAATAGGAAGGTTTACATCATAAAGGAATTTAAAATTCGACGGCGTATTCTCTATAAGCCGGCACAGCTTCTGCGCCAACTCGATTCCGCCTTCTCCGCCTTTTTCAAATGCTTTGCTAATGCCGACATCAACCCCGAGATTGCCGCAGTAATCAGCCACAAACTCAATTTCCGCATCGGTGTCGGTTCCGAAGCGGTTAAGCGCGACTAAAACCGGCACGCCGAATTTGCGAATGTTTTCTATATGCTTCTCGAGGTTGGCAATGCCCTTTTCAAGCGCGGGCAGATTCTCGTGCGAAATGTCCGTCCTGCTGACGCCGCCGTTGTATTTTAGAGCCCGCACCGTTGCGACAAGAACAACGGCGGAAGGCGTTAACCCGGCGTAACGGCATTTTATGTTAAAGAATTTCTCCGCGCCGAGATCAGCGCCGAAACCTGCCTCGGTAATAACATAATCCGATAACTTTAACGCTAGTTTCGTAGCCGCCGCGCTGTTGCACCCGTGCGCGATGTTCGCAAACGGGCCTCCATGCATAAAAGCGGGCGTATTTTCAATAGTTTGTATAATATTCGGCTTTAACGCGTCCTTAAGAAGAAGCGTCATCGCGCCGTCAACTTTAAGATCTTTCGCCGTAACGGGGTTCCCGTCAAAATCGTAAGCGGCGATAATCCTGCCAAGCCGTGTCTTTAAATCGGATAAATCATTGGCAAGACAGAGTATCGCCATCACTTCCGAAGCAACGGTTATTAAAAACCCGTCCTCGCGCGGAAAACCGTTCACTTTTCCGCCGAGCCCGACAATTATATTTCTCAGCGCCCTGTCGTTCATATCGACGGCGCGCTTCCATACGATTGTACGTACATCAATGCCCAATCTATTGCCCTGATGCACATGATTGTCTATCGCGGCAGAAAGAAGGTTGTTGGCAGTGGTCACCGCGTGCATATCCCCCGTAAAATGCAGGTTTACGTCTTCCATCGGCACCACCTGCGAATAACCTCCGCCGGCGGCGCCGCCCTTTATTCCCATAACAGGCCCAAGGGAAGGCTCCCGCAGCGCGATAGAGGCCTTCAGGCCAAGCCTTGCCATGGCCTGTCCAAGTCCCACTGTTGTTGTGGTTTTGCCTTCGCCTGCGGGGGTCGGGTTAATGGCTGTCACGAGGACGAGATTTCCGTCAGGCCTGTCTTTAACCGAGTCATAAAGCGACGATTTGATTTTGGCCTTGTAGTCGCCGTACAGCTCAAGGCTGTCGCGTTTTATACCCAGCATTCCGGCAATTTCTTCTATGGGCTTCAGTTTTGCTCTCTGCGCGATCTCAATATCCGTAAGCATGTTAATCTCCAATCTTTTTGCATTTATTATATCAAACCCAAAAAATTAAATTCAAGAGAGGACAGGGAAAACATAAGGAATTTTCGTGCATGTGGTGGCCGGCTGTCAGTTACAATGCGGACGACCATCAATACCTTATTGTGTGGGAAGAAAGAGAAAGTATTTACAGCGATGACGCGGATATCTGCGGTATCCTGATGGACGCCGAAAACACTTCGGATACTATGGATTTGTCGATTCAAGGCGGAGAGTTGTGTAGCTGGGCGCCGAATGTCGTTTTTCTCGACGAAACAGTAGGGTATCTTGTTGTATGGAAAGAAGCCGTAGTAGCCGAAGGTATGCCGCAAGAACCCCCTTACCTGACAGGCCGGGTTGTAACGACACTTGGATCGATAGAACCTGATGTTTATAAACTTGAGCAACCTGTGTTTTATTACCCATATACAAGGCCGGCGATGGCAGTCAATAATACTGCCGGGTTTCCCGTGGCATATGAATGGCGTGAAGATTATGAAGATTATGATGGTTACGTACCGGTTGATGTACGGTATTGGGTGCTTCACGGAGCAGGCCATGAACCAACCCCGATTCCACCCCAGGATGAAGATCTGCGTGTGATATCCACCGATCCGAGGGATGGTGAAACAGGCGTTTCACCTTCAACCGATATTACGGAATGGGCTGGTAATATTAAAAGCATGAAGAGGCTGCTGCCATTAAATCGGCGGCAGCCTTTTTGGTTGCTTTTCTTGTGTTAAAGGCGTTAGCTTCCTTGTATATTTTTTCTTCGCGCTGCAGATACTATTTGGTAATTTCCGTTGCTTTGAATGAAAAACGGAATTTAATAAATGATTTGGTTGGAAGGTGATTGTATTGGAAGAGCATGGGGATATAAGAATAACTTCCTACGACAGGCTTTTAAGGGCGTGGGAGAATTCGATGGAACTTACAAGGGATTTCGAGGTATACTCTAAAGAGGTTGATGATGAAGAACTGAAGGAGGTTTTTAAAAAGTTCGCGGAAGAGGAAGGGCTGCACGCATCTAAGTTCAGGGAGTTATTAGTCAAGCGGCAGAACGAGAGGTTGAACTGAACCGGTATCACAGCCGCCTATCACCTCGATGCCAATTTGCGCATTAATGAATTATTTAACAAGATTATGGAAATAATAATATGCGGCGGAAAAATACCGGCGGTTTGTCAAAAAAATCGTGCAATTTGCATTTAATATTAATCACAAATACAGCGATTTATTTGGCAAACATACAGGCATTATTTACGATTGGGCAGTGTAAAACATATAAACCAAAATATAGCTGCATTGGAAATAATAAGATGGACAAGGCAAAAATGGCGCTGAAAAACATATAAAATTCACAAAAAAAGTGAAAATATTCTCCTAAACACTTGACAGAAGTACTAAAGGCTAGTATAATATTTTGCTTTATTGACACTGCCATGAAATTTGTGATATAATGTCAAAGACAAAAGAAGAGGTGATTGGTATGGTTGAAAAAAACTCTCTGGTTCAAATCAGAAAAGAGATGGAGTCTTGTATTGGAAAACGTATCCAGCTTAAAGCAAACAAAGGAAGAAAAAAGACATTTGTAAAAGAAGGTATTTTGGAAAGTACCTATCCCAGTATTTTTACGGTTCGTTTCGAAAATGATTTTAAAAATGTCAGGAAAGTATCTTACAGCTATACCGATGTTTTAACCAACACCGTTGAAATTAGAGTTTGCGGAAGTAATAAAATGATTGTATGAACCGGCTAAGTTGGTTTCAAAATTTCGGAAAAGGTTTTAAATCAGTTATGAACCCCAAAAGCTCCGGTATTTGCCGGAGCTTTTGTTCATCGCGCAAAGCGGTCAGCTCTCGTTCCAATCATGGGCGTGTGCATATGGTAAATTCGCCTCTTTTTACCGCGTCAATGAAATCCCTTATATCGGACAGTTCCCGGTAGAATTCCATACCGATACCGATAATTTCATCGGTATAATGCGTATCCGAGCCCGCCGTTTGAAGAAGAGAATATTCTTCGGCATATTTAATCGCCTTGTCATTGTAGGGTTTTATATTTCTCCCGTTGTACACTTCCACCGCGTCCACGAGCGAAGGATAAAGCCTTATTTCCGGGATGTACGAAGCCTCTCTGAACGGATGGGCATGGGAAATAAATCCCCCGCTTTTACGAACCCTGTAACAGTACTCCTCCGGAGTCCATGAAAGCATATCCGGATGGGAAAAAAGGAATGTTTTATCAAGTCCGTAGGTTAAAAATTCTGTGCCGTCAAAGGCATATTCCCAGCCGAAAAAAACATGAAACGGATATGGCTCGGCTGCTTTTTTGGCGTTTTCATATCCTTTGCAGAACAGGTTGACCCTTTCTTCCCACGGAAGAAATTCGGGAATGGCGGTGTTGCCGTTAAAAAAGTGGTCGGTTACGATTATTCCCGCATATCCCGCTTTGATATGAGCGAGGGCCAGTTCGGCGCCGGTGTTTTTTGCGCAGGCGCTCGCCTCTCTTGTGTGCATATGTGTTTCGTATTTGTACCTTTTCGTATGTATCATCCTTTACTCGTAATGATTTCATATGATTATAACCCAATATAACGTTCGGGACAACATATCGAAATATGTTCCTTTTTGTCATTTATTATATATACCCGGAAATATTTTAAATAAAATAAATCGCCGGGCATTTCATGGAATTTTAAATAAATTGAAACCGCGTGTATCGGCCCATCGGTTATTATTGCATAATAACATTAGTTTCTTGCAAAAATTTATTGATGAATTGCACTGGGTTCCCCATTATGTTAATATCAAGCTGTACGTTGATTGAAATATATACCAAAGGAAGTGGTTACATGACATTTGATCTCGATATGAAAAAGTTCTGGGAAATAAACGAAAAGTGTAAGAATCTTAAGGGGGATATAGTAAGAGTACCCGTAAGCATTCATTTGGACGGAGACTGGATTTGCGAACATCTCAAACTTGATAACGCGAAATACTACTCCGACTTTGATTACCAGCAGGAAAACAGGCTGAGATGCTCCGAAATTACCGAAAAAGAATTCGCATATACAATAAAACCGGATGTAGACTTCGGTGTAATTATGGATTCGTCGATTTACGGCGGCACCGTTAACTATGAATCAAATGCGACGCCCACGCTTAAGCCGGCTGTAAATGATCCTGAAGAGATCGACGCTCTCATAGAAAAAATGCAGAAAGCTGATATCCTTGAGCAGGGTTTGATCCCGAAATACCTTGAATGGAGAGAAAAGATAAAAACAAGGTATGGTATCGATCTCAAATACGGGGGCGGCTTAAAAGGCTGCGCGACGATGATGGGGCAGATCTGCGGAATTACCAATTTCCTTACGTGGATTATTACGAACCCGGATGAGATAAAAAGGCTGATCGAATGCTGGCTCGAAACGTCAAAGCGGTATTTGAAAACAATGAGGGAAGTTACCGGCTTTCCGGCAGAACACCGCGGCTTCGGCTTTGCGAGTGATGTGGCGGGCATGCTTTCGCCCGATCTGTACAGGGAATTCATTATACAGGCCGAAAAAGAGCTGTATGACATGTTTGCGCCAAATCCCGAAGATTCCAGGTTTTATCACGCCGATTACCATATGCTGCACCTTCTGGATTCTTTAAGGGAGATTGGCGTCAATGCCGTTAATATCGATCCGTATATCGAACCAAAGCAGATCATGGAGAAAATGCCCGGTGTTATAATACATGGCCAGATTCCTCCCACAAAGGTGCTGCTTTACGGTACGCCCGAACAGGTGTACGAATGCGCGAAGCGGGACATAGAACAGGCCGGCCCGACCAAACAACTTGTCCTGTGCACTGCGGGAAGCATTAATCCAGGAACATCATTCGAGAACCTTAAAGCAATGTGCCGCGCCGCTGAAGACTTCGGTTACCTGTATTAAAAAGATTCACTTGCCGCGCGGCGGTACACTCCTTTTTCCATAGCAGGGTTCCCTTTTCTTCGGCGGAACCCTGTTTTTATTTCAACAGCCGGCTTCCCCCTCCTGCCGC
>LFRV01000044.1:29564-38325 GCA_001512485.1 Clostridiales bacterium DTU069
CCGGCTTCCCCCTCCTGCCGCGGCGGTATTTCGTTTTTCTGATAATACCGACTTTCCTCGCTGCCGGGGCAGCGGCATTTCCAACTGAAAGCCGTGAAAAAATATCTCGAGAAAAGACATATTATAAGGACAACATCCATATATATTACAAAACGGATTTTGTGCCTTAAGGGGGATTACCATATGTCTGTTGAATTGATAAAAAGACCCGTAAACGTTTATCAGACGATTGATGAACTGCAGAAGGAAGAGCTGATAGAAACCGGCATAATAGTGCCGGACAGCAAGCCTGATGTCATGGAAGTGCTTGTTGTCGACTCCAATGTAAACGTGAAGACGAGGGAAAAAACCGGAAAAGTAATGGAAGTAGGGGGAGAAATAAATTACCAGGTTATTTACCGCGCCGATAATCAGAACCAGGACCTTGAAACAATTAATGTAAAGGCGCCGTGGTCGGTTTCATGCAATTACCCGGCCGGTGAGGAAGATGTATATACACTGGTCAGAAGCAGCATAGAACACACTGACGTGGAAATCGCGAACGGGCGCAAATTAAGCGCGAAATCGGTGCTGAAGCTTAATGTGAAGTATTTAACCGAAAAGGCCGTTGAAGCGGGAGAAATGATGTCCGGGGATCAGGTTTACCAGCGTTCGGACACGCGGGAAATATCGGTGCTTGAAGGTATTGGGGAGAGAATTGTCAATGTGTCGGAAAATGTGGAGCTGCCGGAAGGCAAACCGGAAATACAGGAAATATTATACTACCACAGCAATATAAAAGATTTAAAGGTACACGAAAACATGAATATGGAATGTGTTTTAGAGCTTGACTTTTTATACCGGCCCAACAACAACGACAAAGATATTGAGAATGTCCACATGGAATTCCCCGTTAATAAAAACCTTGAGATAGAAAACTTCAATTATTCCGAAGCGAATGTAAATGCCTGCGTTAAATCCGTTTCGATAAAACCCGACGAAGACATTGACGGGCTGTTAATGCGCGCAAAGATAGACGCCGAAATCGGGGTTGAATATATTCTTTACTCGAAGGAAAACGTGCATCTTGTAAATGACGCGTACTCGACGGATTTTGATTTCGAACTTGAAAAGAAATCCGTTACTGTATGTGTTGAAGAAAGAGATAACCAGGATACGCTTCAGGTGACGGGAAAAATTCAACTGGACTGCGGCGATGAACCGGTTGAAGAAATAGTCTACATTACCGTCAAGCCGAGGCTTCTGTCGGCTGAAAAAGAGGGCAGCGATATCGAAGTAAACGGCAGCCTTGATATATGCATATTATATGTGTGCGGGACACAAAACAGCATAATACGCGGTTCAAACCAGGAGATTCAGTTTACGCACAGGATCCCGCTGCCTGAATGTGACTGTCCTTACGAGCATGATGTTGTCCTGACTGCCGACGGATATAGTTATGAGATCGTGTCCGACGACGAAGTTGAAATAAAGGCCCAGGTTTTTGTAAAGGCGCATATCTCAAAAAAGTGCCGGCTCGAGGTTGTGACGGAAGTAAAAAATATTAGGCCGGTCGAAAAGAAGGAAAACCCTCCCCTTTTGGTATATTACGCGCAGCAGGGCGATAATCTTTGGAAGATAGCAAAAAGATATAAAGTGCCGGTGCAAAAAATACTGGATGACAACCGTATGACTGAAGAAAGGGAACCAGAGGCGGGACAAAAAATACTATTCATCGGATAAAAAAATTATAGTATATTAATATAAAAAAATAAAAAAGGCACAGAAAAAATTTTCTGCCGATTCATTCAAACCGCGCTTAACAGCGGTTTTTTTGCGCGGCTCCCGTTCTGTGAAGCGACGGTTGGTTCGTTGCGTTTCAAATGTATATTGTATATAATATATTTATGAGCAATAGACTATTTATCGTATATTTAACACATCTGCGGGCAGAATTTCCGGTAGTTCCGGCGTTAATAAGCGGCTGCGCCGGCTGAGAAGCTCTGTTTTACAAATGAAAATGGCATGTTTCCCATAAAGCGGCAGGCCGGGTTTGCATTACCCATGCAAGTTCGCAAACGGAAACCGGAAGGTGTGTGGTGTTTGGAACAGATAACTATAGCAGCGCCGGCTAAAATAAACCTGTCTTTGGATATAACCGGAAAACTTGAAAACGGGTATCATACCCTGGACACGATAATGCAGACAATATCCATTGAAGATAAAATTACGCTGACGAAAACCGGCCGCGAAATATCGGTCTTTTGCGATCATCCGCAGGTACCCGCGGGAGACGGCAACATATGCCATAAAGCGGCACAGGCGTTTTTCGAAAAAACGGCAATAGAAGGCGGCGTATTAATAACAATTGAAAAAAACATACCGGTTGGTGCAGGCCTTGCGGGCGGCAGTTCGGATGCGGCCGCGGTTATAAAGGGTTTGAACCTGTTATACAAAGCAGGCCTCACACAGCGGGAAATGTGCAAAATCGGCCTTAAATGCGGCGCGGATGTTCCGTTTTGCGTTGTGGCCGGTACATGCCGCGCAAAAGGCATTGGTGAAAAACTGACGGTGCTGCCGTCCTTCGCCGGCGTATATGTTGTGCTTGTTGTACCGGATTTTTTTGTATCCACGGCATGGGCTTACGAAAACTACGTTCTTGACAGCACTGTTGAAAAACCGCGCACGGAAGAGCTTATAACATACATTCGCAGCAGGGATATAAAAAACACAGCCGAAAGAATGGCAAACGTTCTTGAGAGCGTGACCGCGAAAAAACATCCGGAAATACGGGAAATAAAAAATGATATAAAAAAGAGCGGTGCTTGCGGTAGCGTAATGAGCGGAAGCGGCCCTTCGGTCTTTGGATTGTTTGAAAATGAGCAAAAAGCCCGGATAGCGTATTCCGTGATCCGGGAAAAATATAACAGGTCATACCTGGCTTTAACTATTGATGGAGGAATTAAGCAATGGCAAAACTGACAAAAATAAAATTAGACGATTATATGCCCTTAAGAGATGTAATATTCAATACCCTCCGGGACGCAATAGTATCCGGCGAACTTAAACCCGGAGAACGCCTGATGGAAGTCAGTCTTGCTGAAAAGATGGGTGTAAGCAGAACACCGGTCAGGGAAGCGGTAAGAAAGCTTGAAATGGAAGGCTTGGTAAAGATGACTCCAAGAAAGGGCACCCATGTTGCCGAGCTTTCTGTAAAAGATATTATTGATGTTCTTGAAATACGGGCGGCGCTTGACAAGCTTGCTACAAAACTCGCGGCGGAAAGAATCAGCAAGGATGAACTTCGCAGGCTTGAGACCATACACAGGCAGTATATAGCCTCTTTGGAAAAAGAGAACCTTGCGGCTGCAATTAAAAAGGATGTTGAATTCCACGAAGCGATATATAACGCTTCCGGCAACAAAAAGCTTGTAAACGTCGCCGGGAATTTGCGCGAACAAATATACAGGTTCCGTGTTATTTATATGAAGGATTTCTCAAACGCCGAGGATGTTTTAAAAGAACATGAACAAATCCTCAAATCGATTTCGGAGGGAAACTGCGAAGAAGCCGGGAAGCTGGCGGAAGAACATATTATTCACCAGCAGCGCTCGATAATAGAGCGTATGTAGCCGGGCATTCTTACTGTTCAAAAGCTGTCGTTTTGCCTCCCGGGGAAACGAATTAATTCTTGTTTTTGGGGATTTTATGTGGTAAAATCATTAAAGCTGTCACAGATTCCTTGCTCTGCCTGTGCAGGGCCATAGTCCAGAAGGAGGTGAACATCGTAATGAAAAAATACGAAACCATTTTTGTAATAAATGCTTTGCTGGAAGATGAGAGAATTCAGGAAATAATTGCAATAGTTAAAAACCTGATTGAATCATCCGCACAGCTTGAAAAGCTCGAAGAGTGGGGAAAGAAACGCCTGGCTTACGAGGTAAACAAACAGAAGGAAGGCTATTACGTACTTGTCCATTTCTCCGCGGAACCCGAATTCCCCGCCGAACTGGAACGTATTTACAAGATTACCGAGGGCATTTTGAAGTACCTTATTGTTAAAAGAGAAGAGAAGTAAACTTTAAGAGCCGATGGGTTCTTTATTGGAGGTTGAATGTATGAACAGGGTTATTTTGATGGGTCGTTTGACAGCGGATCCGGAACTTAGATACACCACCGCGAATGTCCCGGTATGCCGTTTCAGGATAGCGGTAGACAGACCTTATGTCAAACAGGGTGAAGAACGTCAGGCCGACTTTTTTTCAATTACTGCGTGGAGAAGCACCGGAGAATTTGCAAGCCGTTATTTCAAAAAGGGCATGCGGGTTCTTGTTGAAGGCTGGATAAGAAACGATACTTACGACGACAACCAGGGGGTGCGCCATTATACGTTTGACATCCAGGCCGACAGGCTGTACTTTGCCGACGGCAAAAGGGATGATATGAACGCGGGTGGCTTTTCTCAACCTTCATATAAAGACCGGCAGCAGGAAGAGCCTGCGATGAGACCAGAATCCGGTGACGGTTTCTTCCCGTTATCGGATGACGACGACGATTTACCGTTTTAGGTATAATCTGTTTTTACACACTGCCGTTGAAAAGAATCGCAAAACGGCAGAAACAGCACACACAACAAATTAACGCCCTTTTTATATAAAAAGGGTTTCTTTTTGTTTATTGATAGATTAAAATCAGAATTACATAAACAGCTTTACGCCAGAAGAATTATTGGAGGTGAAAAGGGTGCGCTATGTCGCCGGAGGTATTCTTGCCGTAGCAGCCTTTTTATTGGTCATGTTGTGTATGCCCCAGACCGGCGCAATATACTCCCATGACACACAATCTTACGAATACGCGGCTTTTACTCTTATTGAGTCGGGAGATATGAGGTACTTCGGATATGACACTCCAATAATTCAATGGCCTCCTTTTTATATTCTAATTCTGGCATTATTAAGACTGACAGGCCTGGATACGGCAAACGGCGCCGCATGGCTTAACGCCGTACTGATTGCGTATATGACATACGCGGCCGTTGTTTTTCTGTTTGACCTGTTAAAAATAAAATGGATGGCGGTTCCCGCGGCAGTTATGATGGCCGTATCGGTGCCGATGCTTTATGTATCGGGGTATGCGTGGAGTGAAACGCTGTTTATTTTTTTGTCGGTAGTCTCATCGATCTTTCTTCTCCAATATATAATAAAGAAGAAAAACGGGTGGTTTTATGCCGCCGCGGTTTTATCAGCTCTTTGCTGGCTTACGCGATATATAGGAATAGTGCATGTGGCCGTCGCCGCGCTTACCATTATTATCGGGGCGAAACCTTTTTGGGAAAAGGTTAAGAAAACGATCATTTTTCTCTTTATCTCATGCGCGCCGATGGCATTGTGGGTTTACAGAAATTACAGGATATCGGGGACTTTCACGGGCGGAAGACAGCCCGGCAGTTTTACCCTCGCGGAGAACGCCGAGCTTACCGCGGAAGTTGTTGAAAGCTGGTTTTACGGGTGGGAGCCTGTTTTCGCTTATATCGCTGTCGGTTTTTATGCATTGCTTGTAATTTTGGCGATAGTTTTTAAAAAGAATAAAAGGAACAAACAGGAACCCGGAAAAGGCGTGTCTTTGTTAATGTTCTTTCTGTATATCATATCTTATACGGCGGCCATTTTCGCTACCACTACAACCGCCGCTCTCGATCCGATAAGCAGCCGTTTATGGGCGCCGGTATACCCGCATATTGTATTCGTTCTCGTTTTACTGCTTGATATATTAATACAAAACATAAAAATGCAAAGGATCCCGAAATGGTTTGCCGCCGGGTTTACGGTGTTTGCTCTGGCAGCGTTGATTAACCCAGCGGCATGGGTTTTAAACGAAGGGATACAAAGAAAGGAAGCCCTTCTGGGTACGAAAGAATCACCGGAAATAAAAAAAGCTACTATTTTGAAAGTCGCGAACGATTATTTAGAGCCCTCTGAGGATACCCTTATAATAAGCAACCAGGCTTCGATACTGGCAATGCATACAGACTTTAAGTGCTACTACCCGCCTAAAAAAGAAGGTATTGAAATATATACTTTTAGCCGATACAAGGAAAGAATGGAGGATTTCCGTGATATATACCTGGTCTGGTACGGGGACCCGCAGTCGCAGGACTTTATGGACATACCGGAATTCAGGCAAAACTATGAGCTTGAGGTTATCGCCGATGAGGGCATCTGCTTTATACTGAAGATAAAACAGGACTCTTAACTGGGTTTACGGGGAGACTTGAAAAATGCTTAAAGAACTTATTATACTTATTCGCCCGAAGCAGTGGGTAAAAAACCTTTTTGTACTCGTTCCGCTTATTTTTTCAAAAGCGTTCATGAATTCCGATTCGGTGCTTAAGGCTTTATCGGCAGCGCTTTGTTTTATAGCGGTTTCATCGTCCGTTTATATCCTGAACGACATAATAGACTATAAAAGGGACAGGCACCACGATAAAAAAAAGACAAGGCCGATAGCTTCCGGAAGAATGGATAAAAGGAGCGCGGTCGGCTTTATGCTTGTATTTATGGCCGCAGGCCTTATTCCGGCGTATTTCATCCATCCTTACGTTGTTTTATGCCTCATTGCATATATTGTGCTGAACATCCTTTACAGCGTCGCGCTGAAGAAAATCGCGATACTTGACATAATGATTATAGCGATAGGGTTTGTGCTAAGGGTTATTACCGGCGCGGTCGGAATACAGGTTTATATTTCGTCATGGGTTCTTTTATGCGCGTTTTTCATATCCCTTTGCATAGGCGCCGGAAAACGCAAATCGGAAAAAGCCGCGCTGATGGAAAACTCAACCCTTCACAGGAAGGCCCTTGAGAACTATACCGACCAGTTTCTAAACGGCGTAATAGAAATAAGCGTTACGGGAACCGCGATAACATATTCCCTTTACACGATTTTAGAATATGAAACGCAGCTTCCGATGATAACGATACTGTTTGTGTTTTTCGGCCTGCTAAGGTATATGCAGCTTATTTTCGAAGAAAAGGAAGGGCGGCTGCCCGAGGAAATAATCCTGTCGGACAAACCGCTGCTTTTGAGTATTTTCCTGTTCGGGGCGGCGTGGATATTAATTTTCCTGGCGATCTGACATACAACCGGGCAGGATTTTAACAGAAAAAGCATGGTATAATAAAAAAGCAGCATACGCAATAAGCGCTGCCGCTTGTAAAAACACCCGGGATTAAGCCGGCGGATTAAAAACCTGCCGTCCGCAAACCGACCGCAATATAAAAAGGAAGATATTATGCTGAAAGCAGTTATAAATCTGATATTAAGAAGACCGATTCTTGCGATATACGATGTTACAAAGCTCTGCAACCAGCGCTGCCTTATGTGCAACATATGGAAAACCAAAAGCGACGATATGACCGTCGATCAGCTGGAGCGGGAAATAAAAAAGCTGAAACGCTTCGGCGTAAGGTATGTTTTTGTGCAGGGCGGGGAACCTCTTATTCGCAAAGATATTATTGAAATAATAGACCTTTTTCTAAAGCACCGCATTAAACCGACAATAATAACAAACGGGATTCTTCTTACGCCGGAAATGGCTGAAGAAATTGCGAAGCGTCGCTGCAACCTTGCGATAAGCATCGACTCGATGGATCCGGCGCTGTTTGAAAAACTGCGCGGAAGCGATAAATTACCCGTGATACTTGATAATATAAAAAAGATATCGGGGCTTAAAAGAAAGGGCAACTGGTCTATAACGACGACAATAACGGGGCTTTCGAAGTTCGACGATATACGGGAAATTGAACGGTTTGCCGCGGAGCACGGCTTTATGTACGCAATACGCCCGTATATTTACGTGAGAGGAATCGCGGGAAAGAAAAACGACGAACTGGCATATGAGTGGAAAGATGTAAGGGAAATATTCCTTTACATGCTCGCAAAGGCTAAAGAGAACAATTTCCTCGCTTACCTCGTGTACCGTGAACATATCCGGTATATAAAGGGCGAGGCTATGCCTGTATGCGACGCGGCGCGCTATTCATTCCTTATGACCGAAAAAGGCATTAAAAGCCCGTGCATAGAATTTACCGATTATACCTTTAACCTCGAAACTTTGCGCAAGGATAGAAGAAAGTTCCGGAAGGAGCTTGAAGAATGCAACAGGAAAACGCCGTGTTTCTATAATGACGCGAGGGAAATAGGAATTCTCTGGAGAAAAAAGTGGTTAATACTTTTAAACGCTCCGAGGATTATACGCCAACTTATAAAATACGGCAACTTTTTCTGATTTAAAAAAAGGTAAGCCGGATATAGGCTGAGAAAGCTGCTGGAGGGATCATATGAACGTAATGATAACGGGAGCATCCGGTTTTATCGGAAAAAACCTTGTTGAAGCCATGTCAAAAGACCCTGCTTTTGACAACGTATTCACGCTGTACCGCAGCAAGGAACAGATAGCTTTTCTGCCGAAAGTAAACCCGATTATCGGCGATTTGGATTCGCTGCCTTCAATAAAGGTTGACGCCCGCATCGACATTATCGTTCACCTGGCAGGCTATTATAAAACCGAATCGAAAAGCCTTTGCGAAAAAATAAACGTTCACGGAACAAAAAACACCGTTTCATTCTGCAAAAACAACAATATACCCCGTGTTATATTTTTCAGCACAATAAACGTAAACCTTAAAACAAAAGGCTGCTACGCGGTGTCGAAGGAAGAGGCCGAAGAAATAGTCAGAAACAGCGGCATTGAATACATGATTGTAAGGCCGTCGCTCGTGTA
>LFRV01000025.1 GCA_001512485.1 Clostridiales bacterium DTU069
ATAAGCCCTCATAGCTCAGCAGGCAGAGCACATCCATGGTAAGGATGAGGTCATCGGTTCGATTCCGATTGAGGGCTCCAGTGAAAAGTCTTGAAACGCTTGTCGGAACGGAGTTTCAGGACTTTTTATTATTTTATTCCCTGCCTGCTATTTCCCAGATACTGGTGTAAAATCCCGCCTATTTTCATCTAAAATTACCTAAAATCATCGTAAATGGGTTGTAAAATGGGTTGTGAAATCACCGGTTTCAGATTCACTTTTTTCAGGCTTTTCGAGCATCTTAATCGCTTCGTTTTCCAACCCGGACATTATATGTGTATATATGTCCAGCGTGTGGGATACTTTACTGTGCCCCAGCCATTTTGAAACAATTTTTATGGGTATACCCTTCTCAAAGCATCTTGTCGCAAAGGTATGCCGCATGGTATGCGTGTTACAGTCATAAATTCCGGCTTTTTTTGCGGCAGTTACAAAGGAACGTTCAAAATTTCTCGGAGTTATCAAGGTGTTTTTCCGAGAAGGGAAAACTAAGTCGCAGCCTGGCATACATTTTAGTTTCTGTTCAATGAACGTAATCATTACTTTTTCGGTCATCGGTATTTTTCGCGTGCTGGCGTCTGTTTTCGGTGTATCCTGGACAATTATTTTATAGTTTGTTTTGGCGGTTTTCTCCCGGTTTCTCACGACCATTATGTTTTTATCAACATTAATGGTACGGTTCTTAAAATCAATGTCATTCCAGGTCAGCGCTAACAATTCACCCATCCTAAGGCCGGTGTTCAAAGCAATCAAAAAAGCGGGATACATGTCCATATTTCTGGCAGCGGATAAAAATTGGTTCTGTTCCTCTGCGGTAAAGGCTCTGATACTTTTTTGCTTTAATCTTGGAAGTTCTACACCCTCGGCAGGGTTCTTAATAATCAGGTCATTTAGTTGGGCCTGTTTCAAAGCGGCGTTAACGATATTGTAAATTTTCCTCAACGTTGCGGGCGAAAGTCCCTTCCCTGATTGATATTTAGTATTGATAAACTGCTGAAGCTGCGCTGTTTTTAAATCTTTCAGTTTGATGTTGCCGATGGACGGGATAATGTGCGTCTGAATCTGTGTTTCATACGTATCGTAAGTCCGAGGCTTCAGGTTAATCGCTTTATAGTCCCGTAACCATCGTTTTATCCACTCGCCCAACGTAATACCTTTTTGTATATTGTATGACCCCTCAATCGCCTGGTGTGCGATGGTTATGAGTTTTTCACTCACTTCCCCGCGTGTTTTTCCGTAAACGGAAATACGGTTGGGCTTCCCATCAGGTTTTCGGCCTAACTGTATTTTACCCATGTATCTGCCGTTTTTCAGTTTTGTTATTGTTCCTTCTTTATTGCCCCGTCGTGCCACAATAAATAACCTCCAGTTTCGTGGTATTATAGCAACCCAACAGGGCTAAAGGTAAAACATATATTCACTTACCAAGGTACAAACATTATTTAAATTATACCACAAAACATAATAAACAGACGACATCAGCCTAGTACTCCTTTCTGAACTTAAGCGGGTTTGAAAGCCAATCAACGAAAGCTGGCTTAGGAATAATGATTCGTTTACCAATCTTTACTGAGGGAAAATCTTCAGAATTACATAAATCATAAGCATTGGCTTTCCCAATACCTAGTACCTTCGCAAGATCTGTTACCGTTAGTGTTAATGGTAGTTGGCTCGTATTTGTTATATATTTGTTGATTTCCGTTTTAGTTTGCATAATAATCATCGCCTCCTTGAAGTAATAAGAATGAATAAGAAAAAAAGAAAGAAGATATTCGTTAGAAATGCGTATTTCTTATCAAAAGAATCATTTGATTTGATCCGGTCCTGAATCTGTGATGATCCATGACAGGAACAGACAATATATGTTTTTCTTGTGAGTTTTAACAGTAAAAATAAACTGCTTCTTTTAGTTTAAAACTGGGTGATTGCACTAAATGAAAATTTTATTTTCAGATAGGGATAAGAATTACAGAACTCAGATTTTTGGAAAATAAAAAACCGTAATATTAGCATATTACGATTCTTTTCAAAAAAGTTGTTTTTTTTGCTTTCATTGGTCAGGTGCCAAAGCACAAGCCGTAAAAGCCTGAACTTATAGTTAATTATAATACATTATTCGACCAATTTCAACCATAAAAAACTTAAAGATGTCTCCACGACTTGGAATTCATTTTTTACGGGCATTTATAGCATGAGTAGCTATAAAGGCACGGTTTATCCGGTTTTTTAGATACATTAACTAATAAAAAAAGAATGAACAAAACAAGAAACATAAATATCTGAGAAGTTGCTATAAGAAAAACGAATCTTAAAACCCTGTAATATAGATTAACAGCGA
>LFRV01000057.1 GCA_001512485.1 Clostridiales bacterium DTU069
CTTCCGTATGAAACCCTTAATGTTAGGTTTCCAAATTGATAATTATAAGAATATCCAGTAGGTATAAACTTCGCTGAACTTTAAATCCTTTTACATAATACTCCGTTTTCTCCGAAATGTAAAGAGGGAAAAAGTTTGTCAAGGGGATTTGTCAAGGGGATTGTCAAGGGGACGGTTCTTTTGACACACTTTTTTTCTTGCTGATTTCCTTTTTCTTTGATATTCCTGCGGTTTTCCGAATAAATAACCGTCTTTCTTCAATTAATTCTTGCCCCATTTTATGGCACAATATTATGTGTAAAAAATGTGTCAAAAGAACCGTCCCCTTGACAAAATTAATTGTTCATTTGATCAGCAACAATTTCTTTCCCTCGATCAACAATCGCGTAGACGACGGGTATTATGATCAGGGTTAAAAATGTGGATAATGACAACCCTGAAGCAAGGGATATCGACATCGGTCTGAACAGGTTGCTGTCTGAAAAAATCAGCGGCACAAGTCCGACAACAGTCGTTATCGTCGTAAGCATTACAGGCCTGAAGCGTTTTTCGACGGCATCGATACAGGCCTGGTCGGTGGCCATACCTTCAGCCTTCTGAACATTTATATAATCCACTAGGACAATCGCATTGTTAACGACAATCCCGAACAGGCTCACAACTCCGAACAGCGATGTAAACGACAGCGGCTGGCGGAATAAATACAACCCGATAACGGAACCTATAACCGACAGCGGTATCGTTGCCATGACAACAAAGGGCTGCGCAAACGACCGGAACTGAATAAGGAGAATCAAGTAAATCACAAAAACGGCGAATATCGCCAGGATTCCTATATCACCGAAATATTTCATAATTGATTCGCGTTCCCCGTCAAAAACAATTTCAACATCGCCAAGATCAATTTCTTCCAGCCTGTTTTCGAGTTGTTTCTGAATGTCCGTCGAACTGTATCCCTGCCGAACATCCGCATAAATTGTTATCGAATTAACCCTGTTGTATTTTTGAATGTTCGAAATCCCGGATTCAATGCCGACATCGGCTATTTGTCTAAGCAATACCTTTCTTCCCGTGGCGGAAGATTTTACCGCGAACAGGCCCATATCATCCGGATTTTTTATATCGGACACAACGCGTATCGGGATTTGTGCACTCTTGTTCTCCCCATCTTCACTTTCATTCAAATATCCTGCTTTCGCGCCCATAAGCGCTATATTAAACTCTTTTTGGACATCGTACTGCGTAACGCCGAGGCGCAGCGCTTCGTCGATATCAATGTCAAGTGTAAAGCTGTACGTATCATCCACGTAATTATCCCTGACGTTATACGCTCCGGGTATTGTTTTTAATTCATCCATAATGCGCTCCGAAGCCTGGGCGATTAAATCACGTTTGCCGACTACCCTCAGTCGGACAGGGGCGCCTATCGGTTCTCCCTGTTCCAGAAGTTTCACCGCAGCCGAACCCTGCGCAATTTCACCATCAATAATATCCTGAAGATAGCTTGAAAATTCTTCGTTATTTTTAAACCGGTCTGTTTTTTTCAAATCAACAGTGAACATCACCTGTGCATAGTTTTGAGCTTTTGAAGGCGGCGCCATCGAGTAATAAAGCTTTGGCAGGCCGTTACCGACAGATACCGTATATCCCGTTACCTCTTCCTGCAGTTTCAGGATATCGGTAACCTGGGTTGCAAGAATTTCAGTCTGCGAGATATCATTCGCGTGCTCATGTTCAATATCGATAATAATCATATTTGTATCGGCCTTCGGGAAAAATTGCAGGTATAACAGGCTTGTCATCCACACGCAGAGGACTATTACAGGCAGCAGTGCGGCAATCGTCAGCTTCTTCCTTTTCAGTGCCAACTTTAAAAGTGACCCGAAAAACGCCCGTATCCTATGCTTCCTCTGTGCATACTTTGAAGGTTTGAAAAAGATATATGCCATGACGGGTGAAACAAAGATCGCGACAATGTATGAAGCCGACAGCGATATGATAATAATCTGGGGAATACTGCGGACAAATTCCCCCGCCATGCCCGGAAGCAGCAGAAGAGGTATAAATGCCCCTACCGTTGTAAGCGTTGATGTCAGGACCGGAATCGCAACCTCCCTCGCGCCTTCCACACAAGCGCGCAGTTTTTCCTGGCCGTTGTCTATCCTTACCTGGATCGCGTCACTGACGACAACCGCATTGTCAACAAGCATACCCAATGCAATTATTAAAGCCGCAATCGAAATCTGGTGTATATATATATTCAGAAGGCGCATTCCGATTAATGTAAGCAGAATGGACAACGGAATCGATGTCGATACTATAACCGCATTTCGAATGCCCATGCCGATAAAAACAACAGCAATAACAAACACTATCCCTACAAGCAGGTTTGTTACGAACTCGTTGACGGCTTTGCCCACATCACCGGGCTGGTAAAGAATTTTATCAAGGGCAACGTCACCGGGCAGCCTGTTTCTAAAACTTTCAATCTTTCTGTCTACATCCCTGCCGATATGTATAATATTGCGGTTTTCCTTGAAATAACCCGTCAGCAGCACTGCGTTTTCATCATTACGCTTTATTATATTGCTTGAATCCTGCAGCCGGTAATACACATCGGCAATATCCTTCAAACGCACAACACTCCCGGTCTCCTCTGATGTAAGCAGAATAATATTTTCTATATCCCATATCGTTTTATAGCTGCTTTGCGTCTTGACCGTCAGCTTTCCGTTTTCATTATCGAGCGTTCCAACCGGAATATCCACACCCTGGGCTCTTATTATGCCTGTTAAATCTTCGATCGATAAAGGAAGCCTGTTAAGCTGTACCGTATCAACCTCAACGCAGATCTCCATTTCCTGTTTCCCCGATATATCTATTCTTGAAACCCCGTCAATTCCGATAAGTTCATCCTTCAGTTCTTCGGCATAATCAGCCAGTTCTTCATATGAATAGCCTTTGCCGGAAAAACTTAATATCATTCCGGCAGTTTTATACAAATCCGTATTTATATCAATTTCTTCGCATTCTTCAGGCAGATCGTTCTGCAGTTCGTCCATTTTCTGCCTCAGCTGGTTCCATGCCCTGTCAACATCAGTTCCCGTTTCCAACTCGAGCAGCACCACGGAAAGGTTATTCCGGGAACTCGAACTGACTTTCCAAAATCCTTCAACTTCGGTTACCTTATCTTCTATTTTGCGCGTTACAAGGCTTTCAACATCCTGCGCGGACGCTCCCGGATATACCGTAGTTATAAGCGCCACTGTCACGCTTATATCGGGTGTTTCCTGCTTAGGCATTTCATAATAACTGTAAAAACCGAAAATGAACGACAAAATTATCGCAAAGAGCGTAATCCTGCGGTTGCGGATTACAGCCTCAATAAGTCTGACCATAAACTCACTCCTTCACTGTAACCGCATTGCCCGCGGAGATTCGTCCCGTTCCTGATGTAATGATATATTCGCCTTCCCGGATTCCCGTCACTCTGACATCAAAATTATCCAATCCTTCTATTTTTACCGGCCTGCGATCAGCACGGCCATCCGAAACAATGTACACGTAATCTTCTATGCCCCTGTGAACCGCCGTTATCGGAATAAATATACCCTTGTCCTCCCCGTACAAAAATGTAACGGTTACGCTTGCGCCTATGGGAATATTTAATTCACCGGCTTTCACGTCGATTTTGTAAAGTCCCGTTAATGAATCGGGAATCTCAGAAATACGGATAATTTCTGATTCGGCCTGCATTTCTTCATATTCAACAATCACGTTGGTCTCCTGCGTGATTTTCTTGAGCTCTTTTTCCGGCACACCGACGTAAATAATTTTTTCGTCACTGCGAAGGACGACAACGGGGTATCCGGCTGCCGTAATTTCACCCTTTTCCGCAAGGACTTCCACTACAACACCATCCATGCCGGATCTCAAAACGGCATTATCAAGCATCGACCTGCGGTAGTCATACTCGGTCTGCGCGCTTTCAAGCTGGGCTTCCAACGCCTTTATTTCTTCGTGCCTGGCTCCTTTTAACACCTGGGCTTCCATTTCCCTGGCCAGTTTCAAATCGGACCTCCTGATATCGCGTTCAAGCTTGGCCTGGTCGTAAACCTGTTTTGAAGCCGTTCCCTGGAGATACAGCCGTTCAACTTCCTCATACTGTTCTAGGGCATACCTGTACACATCCTCGGCTTTTACGACGTTAAGCCTTGCCTGTTCGATATCTTCGCTCGTTGCACCGTTCAAAGCCTTTTCATACTGGGCTTTTACCATTTCGAGCTGCGCTTTTGCCAGGCTTTCTGCGTATGCAAGATCGGTTTTTTCAAGCGAAGCAAGTACATCGCCTTTTTTTACCCTGTCACCTTTTTCAACACGTATTTCATCTATCTTCCCTCCCGTTTTGAACGAAAGCTGGACCGTCATGCCAGGCTGCACCGTTCCGATGAATGAGGATTTTCTAGGCCTTGTTTCCTCAACTACGCGCAGCACTTCAACTGGTACGGCCCTTTCAGTCTCGCGGTTTTCAGGAATTACCCCGCATCCTGATACCGTAAGCAATATTGCCAGGATCAATAATCCTGCTGCGTATTTCATACCAATCACCCTGTTCTGAATAATATATCATAAGTAAACAAATGTTTATTTTTGCGGTAAAAAAAATTATTTTCCCGGTTCAAACCTCATTTCCACATGGTTAAAGTAAAAATCGTTCAATATGTATATCATTTTCTCAAGCTCATCGTTTTCATACATTCCGGAAATAATCATCAACAGGCTGTCCAGGAAAGCGTGAGCCACTATCTTTGAAAGAAAACCGGCCTCTTTATAATCAAGCGCGCTCTTTCTGAACAACCCCTGGTGTATCCTGTTTTCAATAAGCGCCACCAAATCGTCGCGTATTGATTCATATTTCGTCCCGCGTGTTCTCATGCACAATATCAGCAGTTCCAGGCGGTATTCTTTCGATATATTGATAATGAATTCGTTTATTACGTTTCTGAAATCCGTAAAGGACTTATTTGTCCCTTCTTCAACCAGTTTTTCGGAAAAGGACAGGATGTCAAGTATTTTTTCATGAACGGGCTCAACGATCCCCTCCAATACGTTTTCCTTGCTTTTAAAATACCTGTACACATTCCCGACCGTTATCCCCGAAAGCTTCGCAATATCGCGAATGGTGGCATTCGAATACCCTTTTTCATAAAACAGCTTCTTGGCCGAAGAAAGGATATTCTGCCTTACTTCCTCTTTTAATACCTGCATAATAATAAACCTCTGTTTACTTTTAAATAAATAATAGCATATATCAATAAATTACGCAATGAGGTATAAAAAATTTTCTATGTCAGGGGGATCATTGTCAGGGGGATTGTCAGGGGGACGGTTCTTTTGACACACCAAAATGTGTCAAAAGAACCGTCCAAGACTGCTGAAAAAGGTCTGTTTTTTAGGCTGCTTTTTCCTTAAAAACCCATAATTTTTCTA
>LFRV01000030.1 GCA_001512485.1 Clostridiales bacterium DTU069
ATACCTGTTTTTTTAGGTCTTTAAAAATAAAAAGAGTGAACAACGCAAAAGGTAGGTAACAAAACAAAACTTTACATGCCGGAAAATGAAGTGTATAATTAGCTTAACTGAATAAGGCTAAATATTACATTTGCAGGGGAACCTATTTATGGTTGAGAAGGTTAAAACCTAACCCTTTGAACCTGATGTAATTAACATTACCGTAGGGAGCAAATAGTGAGTATGATTATTAAATGCTTGCCTTGCGGCAGGCATTTTTTTTAAAAATGGAGGTGTTGGCAGTGAAGGTTAGAACAATTGCGTATTCGGCGATTTTAATTGCATTCGGCGTTGTAGGAGGGTATTTTATATATTTTCCGATAGGAGCATCCAAATGCACACCGGTGCAGCATATTATAAATGTCCTGGCCGCCGTGCTGCTTGGACCCGGTTATGCGGTTATTTCGGCGTTCTGCATATCGTTTATCCGAAATATTCTCGGAACGGGAACCCTTCTCGCGTTTCCGGGGAGCATGGTCGGCGCTTTTCTGGCCGGCTTGCTGTACAAAAAAACCAACTCGAAAATTGCCGCGGCTGCCGGTGAAGTTTTTGGCACGGGCATACTTGGCGCGCTAATTGCGTGGCCTGTCGCGAGATTTATACTTAACAGCGATGCCGCCGCTTTTTTCTTCGTCGGTCCGTTTCTGCTTAATACTGTTGTCGGCAGCGTAATAGCGCTTGTGGTTCTGAAGGCGGTTGACTTTGCAAAAGGTTCAGTTAATATAAAAGAAGGTCGGAAGGAGAATAGTCAATGATGAAAAACGTACTTGCGATTGCCGGGTCTGATTCAAGCGGGGGAGCTGGAATCCAGGCAGATCTGAAAACATTTTCCGCGCATGGTGTTTACGGGATGACCGTAATTACCGCGATAACGGCTCAAAATACTGCGAAAGTAATTGATGTCCAGGATATTACGCCTGATATGATTGGAAAACAAATTGACGCGATATTCGAAGATATCGATGTTGACGCCGTAAAAATCGGAATGGTGTCAAAAATTGAAAGTATAAAGGTTATAGCTGAAAAACTTAGAAAATACAATCCGAAAAACATTGTCCTTGATCCGGTGATGATATCAAAAAGCGGATACGCGCTTCTTGAGCCCGACGCGATAAAGACGCTGATTGACGAACTGCTGCCGATTGCAACGGTAGTAACTCCGAATGCTCCTGAAGCTGAAAGAATATCAGGAATAAAGATTAAATCGGTTCAGGATATGAAAAAGGCCGCCGAAATTATACACGGAATGGGAGCGAAAAATGTACTTATTAAAGGCGGTCATATCGAAGGCAGTCATTCAACCGATATTCTGTTCGATGGGGAAAACTTTCACGTTTATGAGGCGGAACATATTAAAACAAAAAACACACACGGTACCGGATGCACGCTTTCGTCCGCCATTGCATCAAATCTCGCTCTCGAAATGGATATCGCGAGTGCTGTCGAAAACGCGAAAAAATATATAACAAGCGCAATTACGCATTCTTTATCGATAGGTAAGGGTAACGGCCCTACGCACCATTTTTACGAACTGTATAAAAAAGCAGGCTTATTATTTAATTCGGGAAAGGATTAATGATGGAACAGGGCATTCTGCATGAAATATCGGATATTTTTGATAATGTGAAACGCTTGAAACCGCTTGTCCATCACATTACAAACTATGTGACGGCGAACGACTGCGCAAATATTGTCCTGGCGATTGGCGCGTCTCCGGTTATGGCCGATGACCCGGAAGAAGTTGATGAATTTGTTTCAATGTCGCGCGCATTAGTTATAAATCTCGGCACATTAAACAAAAGAACTGCCGAATCGATGTTAAGAGCCGGGAAAAAAGCGAATGAGCTTGGAATACCTGTAGTAATGGATCCGGTTGGAGCCGGAGCTTCTTCATTCAGAAACCGTACAGCGGAAAAAATTATTCAAAATATTAAACTTACGGTTATTCGAGGCAATATGTCCGAGATAAAGGCAATCGCGGGACTGGGTTCATCCACGCGCGGGGTTGACGCTTCGGATCAGGATATAAATACTTCAAAAGACTTATGGTACGCGAAAAACATATGTGAAAACCTGTCTGAAAGATTAGGCTGCGTTATTGCGATAACCGGAGCGACAGATATTGTATCGGACGGCCGGAAAACGGTATTTATAAGGAACGGTGACAAAATGTTTTCTTCGATAACGGGCGCGGGATGCATGTGCACATCACTAATCGGGACATTTTGCGCTGTATGCGACGACTACGTTGCGGCGGCTTCGGCCGGAATACTTGCATTGTGCATATCCGGTGAAAAAGCGGTTGAGAAATTAACGCGGGCCGATTCCGGAAGCGGCAGTTTTAGAACTTTTCTTATTGATTCTGTATTCGGGCTTCAGGGCAGAGATTTTATAGAAAGAGGAAAAATTGATGTCTCATTATAAAACCGATTACTCGCTATACCTGGTTACGGACAGCACGATGCTTCGCGGAGTATCCCTTGAAGAAGCGGTTGAACAGGCTATACTTGGAGGCGTCACGATTGTCCAGCTAAGGAAAAAAAATTCTACATCTCTTCAATTCTATAAAACAGCGGTAAAGTTAAAGGAGGTTACCGACAGACATAAGATCCCGCTTATTATAAATGACAGGCTTGATGTAGCTCTTTGCGTTGATGCAGCGGGCGTGCATCTCGGACAGAAGGATCTGCCCTGCAAAGCTGTGCGCCGTATTCTCGGCAAAGATAAAATTATAGGGGTGTCCGCGGCAACGATTGAAGAAGCCATTAAGGCACAGGAAGACGGTGCGGACTATATCGGCGCGGGCGCGCTTTTTGGTACCAATACGAAAACAGATACAAGAAGTTTAAGCATTGACCGGTTGAAAGAAATAGCCGGGAAGCTTAATATTCCGGTAGTAGCAATCGGAGGAATTAACAGCGAAAACGCTGTTCTTTTAAAAGGGACGGGTATTGGCGGAATTGCCGTCGCATCAGGAATTCTTGCTCAAAGGGATGTATATAGTGCAGCTTTTTCCTTAAGGCAAATCATTAATTCGTTTGCATAGTTCCAATACTATTCCTGCGGGCCCTGGTTCGCTTTTTTGTACAAGGGCCTTTATTTCTGCGGGTTATAACAGTAAAATGAAAGAAGGGAATAAAGACGGGAGAAAGCAATGCTGTACTATAAATTTTCGGATTACCTGGTTAAAACTTATCATGAAAAGGTGTATAAAATCCCTGTAAATATTCCTGTTAAGTGTCCGAACAGGGATGGAACCATCAGCAGCGAAGGATGCATTTTTTGCGGTGATGAGGGAGCCGGGTTTGAGACACTTAGTCCGGATATTCCTGTGCAGGAGCAGCTAAGAAGAAATATAAGCTATATCAGCGAAAAATACCATGCCAAAAAGTATATCGCTTATTTTCAGAATTATACAAGCACGTACTGCCCTGCTGATCAATTTCGCGAGTTCCTGCTGCAAGCCGTGATTGATGACGTTGTCGCATTGTATGTTTCTACAAGGCCGGATTGTCTGGATGATGAATATCTTGAGATAATGACTGAAATACAAAACAACAGAAACGTTGATATCGTTGTTGAGATTGGGCTGCAATCGGTAAACAACAGTACATTGTCAAAATTAAACAGGGGACATACGATCACCGATTTTATTGATAGTGTAATGCGCGCGAAAAAGTTTGGTTTAAAAACCTGTGCGCATATGATAACCGATATTCCGATGGACAGCATCTACGATGTCATTGAAGGCGCAAGGCTTCTTTCCACTCTCGGCGTAGATCAGGTCAAGTGCCATTCACTTTATATACTTAAGGACACTAAACTTGGCCGATGGTATTCAAAAGGCCTTTTCAAGCCATTGGACATAGGTGAGTTTATTGAAAGGACCATTACTTTTCTTGAATACCTTTCAAAAGATATTGTAATCCAAAGGCTTATTGGACGCGCGCCTGAAGACAGATGCCTTTTTTGCAACTGGAATACAAGCTGGTGGAAAATTGTAGATGAAATCGAAGAGAAAATGAAAAAACAAAACCGTTACCAGGGGAAAAAGGCTCAGTTTGGTTAAAACTTTGTTCGAGGTTAATATTTTTTCGATTTTGGCTAACATTCATTATTTAGGAGGATTGTTTATTTTGAAAATAATCAATGTTATCGGCGCGGGTCTTGCGGGATGCGAGGCGGCATGGCAAATCGCGCAGCGAGGCGGGAAAGTCAGGCTGTATGAAATGAAGCCAGAGAAAAAGTCGCCGGCGCATCATCTTGATACGTTTGCCGAATTGGTATGCTCTAATTCGCTTCGCTCAAAAAGTTTAGAGAACGCTGTCGGTCTTTTGAAAGAAGAACTTCGCCGGATGGGTTCTTTAATTATTCACTGCGCCGACAGAACTTCCGTGCCCGCCGGGGGAGCCCTTGCGGTCGATAGGGAAGCTTTTTCGCGCCTTGTCACAGATATGATAAATAAACATCCGAACATAGAAGTAATATATGACGAAGTAAAAACAATTCCGCGGGAAGGGACAACTATTATAGCCACAGGTCCGTTGACATCGGACGCGCTTTCGTCAGAAATTACTAAACTGATCGGCGCCCGGTCACTTTTCTTTTTTGATGCCGCAGCGCCTATTGTTAAAAAAGATAGTATTGACATGAATAAGGCTTTTGCGGCCTCAAGATACGGTAAAGGCGGCGAAGATTATATAAACTGTCCGATGAGCAAAGAAGAGTACACCGAGTTTTACAATGCTCTTATAAGCGCCGAAACCGCTGAAGTTAAGGATTTTGACAAGAGGTTAATATTTGAGGGATGCATGCCTGTTGAAATAATGGCGGCAAGAGGGATAGACACGCTTCGTTACGGGCCGATGAAACCTGTAGGGATTATCAACCCGCACACAGGAACCGAGCCGTACGCGGTTGTCCAGTTAAGACAGGATAATTTTGAAGGAACGCTTTACAACATCGTTGGGTTTCAAACCCGTCTGAAATGGAGCGAACAGAAAAGGGTATTCACAATGATACCGGGCCTTGAAAACGCGGAATTTGTCCGTTTCGGGGTTATGCACCGAAACACTTTTATTAATTCTCCCGCTGTTTTGCTGCCGACATACCGGATGCGGGATTATGAGAATATATATTTCGCAGGGCAGATTACAGGGGTCGAAGGTTATGTAGAATCGACCGCCTCAGGGCTTGTGGCCGGAATAAACACGTACGCCGGCGCGTACGGCAAAGAGCCGGTAATATTTCCAAAAGCTACGGCAACAGGGGCGCTGGCGAATTATATCAGTACATCTTCTGTCGGGGATTTTCAGCCTATGAATATAAATTACGGTATTATTGAGCAATCTGAAATAAAAGTAAGGAAAAAGAGGGATAAAAATATATCAATCAGCAAAAGAGCACTTGAATTAATAGAAAGTTTTAAGACAATTTGACCCGCTTACCGTATATTTATATAAAAGACTGTAAAAATTTTTATTCATCCTGTAAAATCCGGATAAAATCACATAGGGTATTGTTTTCGATATTTTCAAAAAGGCTATGGCTGCCAAGGAGGTATAAAAAATGAAGAAAGTTACAAAATCAGTATTTGCTCTGCTTTTATTAGTTGTGGCCGGAATTTGGCTTGCCACCGGTTTATACACAATTAAAGCGGACGGCGGCGAACAGGCGGTAATCACGCGTTTTGGTAAGTTTGTCAAAATTGAAACCGAAGCCGGCTTGAAATGGCATATACCGGCTCCGATTGAAAGGGTTGAGATAGTAAAATGTGATGTACTGCGGAGTATGGAATTTGGCTATACAACGACAAGGACGGGCGATCAAGCTCTGAAATCTGAATTTTCTGTTAATCCTCGTGAAGCGCTCATGATTACCGGCGATGAGAGTCTCGTAAATACCGAAACGGTAATTCAATATAAAATTACAAATGTCAGGGATTATCTTTTCAATGTTGACAACCCGGAAGGTACGCTCAGGAATGCCGCTGTAGCCTCAATCAGAAGGATTGTCGCAAATCATACGATGGATCAGGTTTTAACCGATCAAAAGGACATGGTTCAAAATGAAATACTTCAGGATTTGCAGGAGGCTTGTGATTTGTACGGTCTCGGCATCCGGATTCATCAGGTAGCGCTGCAGGCGGTGTATGCTCCCGCTGAAGTCGAGGAGGCTTTCAATGATGTTATAAAAGCAAGAGAAGACAGAAGCCGGTATATAAATGAAGCGAGAAAATCAAGAAACGAGATTGTACCCGCCGCGGAGGGAAGAGCTGCGGAAATGCTGAACCAGGCAAATGCGTATAAGGAAAAGCGCATTTCGGAAGCACGCGGCGATGTTGAAAATTTCAACCAGGTGCTGAATAACTACATGCACGGAGAGGAAGTAACGCGCACGAGGATGTACCTTGAAACAATGCAAAAAGTATTGGGCCGCGCGAAAATATACATAATGGACAGCGACAGCAATACGTTGAAATTTCTGCCGATTGAGAGTTTGCAATAGCATATCGTATTGCAGATTATTTTTACAGGCGTTTTCAGTAATATAAGGGAGGGTCGGCAATGGAACAAAAATTTGAAGGAATAAATAAATCAAAAATAATAGATCTCGATAAGGAAAAAACAAAGAAGGTTGTTAAAAACATACTATATATAATTGCGGGGATAATACTGTTTTTAATCCTGTTCAATTCATTTACGTTTACCGTTGATGAACGAGAGCAGGTAATAGTTACGCAGTTTGACAGAATTGTCAGGGCTGTTGTGGATGACAAATCGGATCCGTCTTATGATATTTTAAAACAGGATGAAAGATTCAAAAACATCAGGCTTGAAGAAAGAAAGGGTTTATGTTTCAAACTTCCGATAATACAGAAAACCATATCATATACGAATAAACTTCTTACATATGATACCGATCCGGAAGAAGTGTTTACGCTCGATAAAAAAACAATAGTACTTGATAACTTTGCAGAATGGCAGATAGTGAACCCAATCCTGTTTATGCAGAACCTGGGCAGCATATCTTTAGCGCACCAGAGAATTGACGAATTCATCTACTCAAGGCTTCGCGAAGAAATCGGAAGAATTGATGCAAGCAAGCTTGTTACCGACAAGGATTATGTATCAGAAATGCTTATCAGGGTAAGAGATTTCGTTAACGAGCAACTGGAGGCCCAGGGGATAAGAATAGTTGATGTAAAAATAAAGAGAACCGAATACCCGGAGGCAACATACCAGAATATATTCGAACAGATGAGATCGGAACGACAGGCGGTTGCTACCGAGTACAGATCCGAAGGGCTGAAGGAAGCGCAGAGAATACGTTCGGAAGCCGAAAAGGAAGCTACGATTATTGAAGCACAGGCTTACGAACAAGCTCAAAAAATCCGCGGTGAAGGCGACGCCGAAGCTCTTAAGATTTATGCTGAGGCGTATAACAGGGATCCTGAGTTTTATCAGTTCTGGAAAACATTACAGACATACGAGGAAGTAATAGACGAAGATACAATGATAATAATCAGCCCGGATTCGGAATTCGCGAAGTATATATATGGCAAAGATTAAATCAATAATTCACAAAAATCTTTAGCCCGGGATGGATACAGCGGACATCTATTGGCAGGAAAGGCCCTTGTTCTCCGTCAATGCATATTTGTATTTTTTTATCGGACTCAAGACGGCATTCTCCGGCGCGAAGATATACGATATTCCTGTCGTCGGATAAACCGCTGGAAACCATCTTTACGAGAATGTTTACCAGTTCCGCCGGTTTTGCGTTTTTAAACAGAAGTATATCAAACAAGCCGTCGGAGACGTCGGCTTGTTTTAAAAAATTTGAAAAACCCGCGGCATTTTTGCCGTTCAGTATAATGAACAGTATTACGTTTTCTTCAATACTGTAGTTTCTGGTTTCCACGCGAATTTTAAACGAATCAATATGCGGCAGTTCGCCAAGGGCTTTTAAATAATAGGCCGCAGGACCAAGGGCCCGTTTCATTTCATTGTTCGTATTATATGATGCGCCGGCGAATGCTCCTCCGCCCAGGTTCCCGATAAAATACCGGTCACCGTTGACGCATCCGGTGTCAACGAGACTTGTTTTTCCGGAAGTGATAACATTAACCCAATCATCAGCATTATCGGTCATTCCAATGCCGCGCGCAAAATCATTGCATGTCCCGCAGGGGAAAACGCCCAAAGGTAGATTGATGCCGTTTTTCATAAGAAAATTAACTAAATAATTAAGACTGCCGTCACCACCGGATAGAATAATAAAAGAAAACTTCTCGGATTCCAGCAGCTTTTTAAGCGTTTTATCGTCGTCCATCGCATCGAACATCCTGAAAGGGACAAGAAAGATATCCGACTTCTGGAATTTTTTAATTATATTATCAATCTTGTTTTTGATGCTTTGATCACCGGATTTCGGATTATATAAAAACAGACCTTTGTCCATTGCAGCAGCTCCTGTAATAACCAGCGCATAAATTAATACAATACATGGATTATTCTGCCCATATAACAGACATTAAAATCTATATCAATTCCTCTTTTTTTATTTTCCGTCGTCACCGAAAGCACCCGAACCAGAGCCGCGTACCCACCGGAACGCGGCAGCAATGGCTAGACCCGTTTACCACCCGCTGTTTATATGACATTATTCCCGCGTGTCCTGTCTCGGGTGTTCTGTAATAAATAAATTGTGTTATTAAGGAAATTAATGATAGAATAACTTTAAGAATTAAAATATGGGGTGGTTTCTCCTGATGGATCAAAATAATAATAAATTCTTAAGCGGTGTATATTACGATTTATATCATAAAAAAAGAAGCAAGACCGGCGACAGTTCAAAAACAAATCCCGGTGGCAGCGGCGACAGGAAAACCGGTTCGGGCGATGACAGCGAACGGCTGGAATCCGAGTTGAAATCAATAATAGATGAGTTCTACAGTAAAGAGGGAATATCGAATCCCCGTGAAAACGAGACAAAGCCTTTTGCGCCTGAAGAGATTAAAGCCGAAATAGAAAAGCTTGTAGGCCTTAATAATATAAAGGAAGATATCGAAGCGCTTATGGACTTTGTAAAGATTCAGAAATTAAGGCAGAAACATGGTCTGAAAGGCAGCAATATTGTGCTTCATACGGCGTTTATAGGCAATCCGGGCACCGGGAAAACGACTGTTGCAAGGCTGATGGGCGAATATTTCAAAGCCCTTGGCGTTCTGAAGAAAGGCCATCTCGTTGAAGTGACCCGCTCCGACCTTGTCGGGCAGTATGTCGGCGCAACGGCCGAAAAAACAAACAGGATTATAGACAAGGCTCTTGACGGGATTCTTTTCATAGACGAGGCATATGCTCTTGCCACCGGTGACGACAAGGATTTTGGTAAAGAAGCGATTAACATCCTTGTCGACAGAATGGAAAAGGACAGGGAGAGGCTTGCCGTTTTTCTTGCCGGGTATGAAGACAATATGAAAAAATTTCTTGAGTCTAATCCGGGACTGGCGTCCAGGGTTTCTCGCAAGTTCTATTTCCGTGATTATACAGGTACCGAATTGCTGCAGATATTCCAGCTTCTGATGGACAGGAATCAATATACAATGTCCGATGAATGCCTTAAGGTCATGGAAAAATATTTTTGCTATTTATATGATACGAGGGACAGCAATTTCGGCAACGGCAGAGTTGTAAGAAATATATTCGAACGATTGGTTAAATGCCAGGCAGACCGGCTTGCTGAAGAAAACGAAGTAACGGTTGACATGCTGAAATCATTCACTATCGAAGATATTGAAAAAGCCGTGCCGGTAAAGGATATAATAGTAACATCGGATAAGCTTGAGTCGGTTATGAATGAACTGGATCAATATGTCGGGCTGAAAAACATAAAGGAACACATAAGAAGTCTCGTAAACATGATTAAAACGAACCAGAAAAGAGAGGAACTGGGCCTGCCGGTGAAGCAGTTGACATACCATGCGATATTCTGCGGTTCACCGGGTACGGGTAAAACAACAATAGCTCGGATTCTCGGCCGTATATACCAAACGCTCGGTGTTCTAAAGAAAGGACATGTTGTCGAGGTTGATCGCAGCGGACTTGTGGCAGGGTATGTAGGGCAGACGGAAGAGAAAACAAATAAGGTTATAGACAAGGCTATCGACGGAATTCTGTTTATTGACGAAGCATATGCTCTTACAGGCGGCAATAACGACTTTGGCAGACATGCGATTGATACAATTCTTAAACGTATGGACGACGACAGGGAACGGCTTATTGTTATTGCTGCCGGTTACACGGGAAAAATGCGCGAATTTATAAACTCCAATCCCGGACTGAAGGACCGCTTTTCGTGGACTTTTGAATTTAAAGATTACACTGAAAAGGAACTTATGGACATTTTTCTGTTATTTGCGCAGAAACAGCATTATACACTAAATGAAAACGCGATTAAGGTTTTAGAGGAACATTTTCAAAACGTATGCAGGCTCCGGGATGATCATTTCGGAAACGGCCGTTATGTCCGCAACCTTTTTGAAAAGGTTGTTATGGAACAGTCAAGCCGCATCGGAGCAAATATTGAAAACGTAAAACGGGATGAATTGTCTGTAATAACGGAAAACGACGTTTCAAGGGCTCTTCTTTTGTTATAACCAGGGGTTTTAAAAAGTAAAACGCATGTTGTTTTTGAACTGTTTTTTATTTATGTCTTGTATACAAAAAACATATGCGTTATAATTGTCATTGGTTGAAAAAGCTTGAGAATGGCTTATTACAAGGTTCTAATACCTGGTAATATATATTATTTTTCTTATCTTTTCCGCATAATACAATATGTACTGGTGTCAAATCATGTACAAGTCAGGCGGAAAAATAAAAAGCTAATATTATATTAAGGAAGGGTACTGATATGAGCGCTTTTTTAGATCGAATAAGCGAGAGAGCCAGAGCCGACAAAAAGACGATTGTGCTGCCTGAATCTAATGACATACGGGTAATAAAAGCGGCTTCAATGGTTCTTGAGCGGGGTATTGCCAATGTTGTGCTGGTCGGAAATGAAAAGAGCATTAAAGAGGTGGCAGCAGGCATAGACATCTCGGGAGCCGAAATAGTGGATCCGGAAAATTCCGACAAAGCGGACGAATATTCAAATCTCTTTTATGAACTGAGAAAACATAAAGGGATCACTGTTGAAAAAGCGAAAGAAATAATGAAAGACCCGCTGTACTGGGGAGTAATGATGGTTAAAAAAGGAGATGCGGACGGTATGGTTGCCGGAGCGGTATACTCAACGTCGGATACATTAAGGCCGGCGCTTCAGATATTAAAAACCGCCCCCGGAACCAAACTGGTATCCGCTTTCTTTATTATGGTTGTTCCGGATTGCGAATATGGTGAAAAGGGAACGTTTTTATATGCCGACAGCGGTCTGGTCGAAAATCCCGATGCGGATCAACTTTCGGAAATCGCGATATCGTCGGCTAAGTCTTTTAAAATTCTTGTAGAAGCCGAGCCGAAAGTCGCAATGCTTTCATACTCAAGCTACGGCAGTGCGAAAAGTGAATTAACTGAAAAGGTAATTGAGGCAACCAGGCTTGCGAAGTTAAAAGCGCCTGATTTGATACTGGATGGAGAGCTACAGGCCGATGCCGCAATCATTCCGGAAGTGGCGGCTTCAAAAGCTCCGTCAAGTCCTTTGAAAGGAAAGGCGAATACGCTTATTTTTCCTGATTTGAACAGCGGAAATATAGCGTATAAACTGACACAAAGGCTTGCGAAAGCCGAAGCATACGGTCCGATTACACAGGGTATAGCGAAACCGGTAAACGATTTGTCGAGGGGCTGCTGCGCGGAGGATATAGTAGGTGTTGTCGCGATAACCTGTGTTCAGGCTCAGAATAGCTAATTGATTATATTGTCGGGGGGAATATTTTATGAAAATATTGGTTATTAATACGGGCAGTTCTTCATTAAAATACCAGTTAATAGATATGAAAAATGAAAAGGTTCTTGCAAAAGGCCTTTGCGACAGAATCGGACTTGGTGGTTCATTCATCAAACAAACTACCAATAACGGCGGTGAACTCAAAAAGGAAACCGAACTAAAAAATCATAATGAAGCAATAACGAAAACAATATCTTTATTGACCGACAGCGGTGTTATAAGAAGCATGGATGAAATTACCGCCGTTGGGCACCGGGTTGTGCACGGCGGCGAGAAGTTCTGTAAATCCGCTCTGATTGATGAAGAGGTAATAAAGGCAATTGAGGAATGTATAATTTTGGCTCCTCTTCATAACGGTCCGAATATGATCGGCATAAAAGCATGCCGGGAGATTCTACCTAATGTTCCGATGGTTGCGGTTTTTGATACTGCGTTTCACCAGACAATGCCTGAAAAGGCTTATATTTATGCACTGCCTTACAGCTTCTACGAGGAAAAGGGAATAAGAAGGTATGGTTTCCACGGTACGTCGCATAAATATGTTGCCCAGAGGGCGGCCGCCTTTTTGAATAAACCGTTTGATACGCTTAAAATAGTAACATGTCACCTTGGAAACGGCTCAAGCATATGCGCGGTTAAAAACGGCGCTGCCGTCGATACAAGCATGGGTTATACGCCGCTTGAAGGGGTGGCTATGGGGACCAGATGCGGGTCAATAGACCCTGCTATTGTGACGGGTTTGATTGAACATGATAACTATGACGCGGCCATGCTTAATGAACTTTTGAACAAAAAATCCGGTGTTCTTGGAATATCAGGCATAAGCAGCGATTTCAGAGATCTCGACGAAGCCGCTAAAGGCGGCTGTGATAGAGCGGAATTGGCTTTGAATGTTTTTTCGTACCAGGTTAAAAAATATATCGGAGCATATGCCGCGGCAATGGGCGGACTGGATGTTCTTGTATTTACGGCGGGGATAGGGGAAAACAACGGTGATGTTCGAAAGAGAATAGTAGAAGACTTGGAGTTCCTTGGCGTTGAAATTGATTATGAGAAAAACAATGCAAGGGGAATTGAAATTGACATCAGCAAGCCGAACGCGAAAGTAAGAACCCTTATTATACCGACAAACGAAGAACTGGCAATAGCAAGGGAAACCGTAAGTCTGCTCAACAATTCCAAAAAACAATAAGCCGTAATATTTTGCCGTTCGGACATATAATAACTATTGTGCTTTATGAACTGTAATTCATGCGGGTTCTGTTTCAGATGTTCATTTGGTAATAATCCGTCCGTTATTGCACATTAGTTCCATAGGCAATAATGTATGTCCGAACGGCAATGTGGCGACAAAACCAGGCAGGATTTTCCGTAAATAATTAATTGACAATATATAAAAGAGCGTGGTAAATTTTTAGGTAAAGTAATTTTAACCGATAAAGGTATATATGCTTTATTTTTATTATACTGATTTTTGCTGTAATGAGAGTTAACCACATACAGCAAATGGGGGTTTTAATTAATGATAGTATGCAAATTTGGCGGCACGTCAATGGCCTCTGCAGAACAAATAAGAAAAGTGTGCAATATAGTAACGTCAAATCCTGAACGCCGGCTAGTTGTCGTTTCCGCTCCGGGAAAGGAAAACGAGAAAGACGAAAAAGTTACCGATATGCTTATTGCGCTTGCTGATAAGTTCCTTAAAACAGGTGAATGTGAAAAAGAGCTCATGGCTGTCGTGGAACGATACCGTAAAATCGCCGATGGATTGGGTTTGAAGAACGAAATAATAAAAGATATCGAAAACAACCTCAGGACAAGGGTATCTCTTGGTTATGACAACAAGGACAAGTTTATCGATCGCATAAAAGCCGCCGGTGAGGATAACTGCGCAAGGTTAGTTGCTAAATACCTCAGAAGCATCGGGTACGACGCTAAATATATAAACCCGAAAGAGGCCGGGTTCTTTTTAAGTGATGAATACGGCAATGCAAGAGTTTTACCGCAGTCAATGAAAAATCTTGCAAAACTGAGGGAAAACAGCGGCATCATGGTTTTCCCGGGATTTTTCGGGTACTCTCTTTCCGGTGATGTTGTAACATTTCCAAGAGGCGGTTCCGATATTACCGGTTCAATACTCGCAGCAGCCATAGAAGCTGAAGTATACGAGAATTTTACCGATGTTGATTGCGTATTTGCTGCAAGCCCAAAATTGGTAAAGAACCCTAAAGCTATTTCAGTTTTAACATATAAAGAGATGCGAGAACTATCGTATGCGGGATTTACGGTGCTTCATGAAGATACGCTTGAACCTGTGTACAAAAAAGGAATACCTGTTAATATACGCAATACCAACAATCCGCAGGCAAAGGGCACGATAATTGTCCCGAAAAAAGACATTATGAACGGGCCGGTTACCGGGATTGCGGGAGCGGGAGGATTTATCTCAATTAACATTCATAAATATATGATGAATCGTGAAATAGGTTTTGGCAGAAAGGTTCTCGGGATTCTTGAAGAAGAAGCTGTTCCTTTTGAGCATATACCTTCCGGAATTGACGATATTTCCGTTATTTTACGCAAGCGTTTCGTTGACGATGAAAAATTATCAAGAATAATGGAACGTATTGCGCATGATTTAAAAGTTGACAGCGTTACGATAGATAATAATCTCGCGCTCGTCATGGTAGTCGGCGAAGGAATGCTCCAGACTGTAGGGGTTGCCGGCCGAGCGACCTCCGCGCTGGCAAGGGGCGGGATTAACATACGCATGATAAACCAGGGTTCTTCGGAAGTAAGCATTATGTTCGGAATAAATGAAGATGATCTTAATAATGCGATAATATCTTTGTACAATGAGTTTTTTAGTTAATCGCTTAATTTAAAGAGGCAGCAATTAGCGCCTCTTTTACAGGTCCTTTGGATCATGCAGGCTTGTTACCTCACAAGTATGAACTTGTCATCTTTTTTTTGCATTATGTTGACATAGCGTAATGCCTATGATAGTTTGGAATATAGAGGTGAGTAAGCCATGCAGAAAAATATGCCGGCTATTGATAATTTCTGTACAACCCTTCCTTCATACATAACCGAGATGCTTCAAGCCGAAGCCGAGAGTGACGGCGCAACCCTGTCTGATGTTCTTCTTAATATACTTGAAAACCATTACGGAATAGGGGATTGGAGAGAAAAACTTACAAACGATACTTTTAAGCATTTAGAACTGGAAATGAAACCGTATGGCGGCAGCCTGTGGAGAAAAGATGTTTGTGAGAAGGATAAAACATTTAAGGTATATTTTGATGTGGAGCTGCCGTTTAAAGCTGAAGTTGTTCTGGAGGTTTCAAAAGCAAGATACGGGATCCAGTTTATTATATATACAACAGCTAAAAAATATCGAAAAATGTTCAGAAACTTTTATTCGCATTACAGGGACGGATTGCTTAACAGGGACATGCAATTGGAAGAATTCGCCCGTTTTGCCACGATCGGGTACAAGCGCAATTTTACTTCTTTTAATATAAAGGAAATAATAAACAGTGATTCTTTTGCGTTAAAGTTAACAGAGGACGGCATTTTTCTAAAAAATATTATTCTAATGAATAAATGGACCTAACCGGACTGGAAAGGGAACAGGTACCTGTCAGGTAACCCGACGAGTCCCTGTTTTTTTATCTGCTGTGGAGGGATTTTAGTGCATTGTATTAAAAAAATCGCTGCATTGTTTTGTATTATTCTTATTATCAATTTATTTTCAACACCAGCATATGCGGATAATATTAAAACAGATATCTTCACTGATGTACCATATGATCATTGGGCGTTTGAGCCGATTCATTATATACGCCGGCTGGGTATAACCGACGGAATAGGCAATAACCTGTTCGGCCTCGGCCAAACGATTAAAAGGTGCGAGTTTGCCGCATTCCTTGTAAAGCTAATGAAGTGGGAGCTTGTTTTTCCGGAAGAGTATTCATTTATTGATAATGAGGATAAGAAAGTGTGGTATTATCCGTATATTGAAACGGCGCTGCTTAATGGAGCTGTTGTAAAGGAATCCGAAAGATTCAGACCTGACGACCTTATAACCCGCGAAGAGATGGCAACAATGATTGTCCGTGCTTTGGGATATGACACCTTAGCATCCAGGCTGGCCGGTTTGGGAAATCCGTTTGATGACGTAACAAAAAACCCGGGCCATATAACAATTGCAAAAGATTTTGGCATTATAACCGGTTACAGTGACGGAACATTCAGACCGGATGATCACGCGAAGCGCGAAGAGGCTGCCGCAATGATGGCAAGACTGCATAAGAAATTGACCTGCAAAATAAATGAAATGCATGCTTTTTACGCGATAGACTCGGCGAGACAGGCTCACATGATAAAGCACTTTAATTCGGTCGGGTTTGGCTGGAGCAGGCTTGAATATGATTGGGAATCCGATGATGTAATTCTTAACTTAACATCAAATAATAATAATGAGTATTCAATACCACCTTTATTCACGGAACCTCTAAACGAAGCTAAAAGAAACAAAACCGCGGCGCTGTTGATGGTAACGGTCAATAATGAAATTATTATAACCGGTGAAACCGGAAACGGTTTACCGCTTGCCGAATATATATTGACAAATCCGCAGGAGCGCGTTGAGGCTGCCGGTTTGATTGTTGATGCTGTTGTCAGCACTTCCGCTTATGGAGAAGAAACCGGTTTTGACGGTGTTGTTATTGATTTTGAGTGCCTGAACGGGGAACTCGCCAAACAATCACTGAACGAATTCCTGAGAGAGTTAAGAGCTCGTCTTGATAAGAACAATAAAATACTTTATGTTGCGGTCCATCCGGTAAGGAGGCCCGGACAGGCATATTATGACGGTTACGATTACAAAACGATAGCGGATACGGCTGACAGGATTATACTGATGGCGCATGATTATTATGCGAAAGAACTCAAAGATTACGAAATGCAAATAGGGTATACAGACACTCCACTAACGCCGATAGACGAAATTTATTATGCACTGAAGGTAATAACCGACAAAGAAACGGGGGTTCAGGACCCAAGTAAAATTCTTCTCCAGTTTTCGTTTGACTCGGTGCAGTGGAAATTGAAAAATGGCAAAGTAATAAACAAGTATCCGTTCCATCCGTATTACAGTTCAATTAATGACAGGCTTATAATGGATAATGTGAGTCTATACTATTCAGAGGTAAGCCAAAATCCGTATGCCAGGTTTTTTGATCCGGAAGACGAAACCGATAACGTCCTGTGGTTTGAAGATTCACGCAGCATTCAAACGAAAATTAACCTTTCACAAATGTTTGGCATAAGCGGAATTTCCATCTGGCGCCTGGGCAATATTCCGGATTATGAACAATCCGCTGTCTACCTCGATGTGTGGCAGACAATAATGAACAACAAACCTGATTGAAAAAATCCATGAAACCATTGACAATAATTGCTACTTAGGCATATAATATGAGTAATTTAATTATTGGCCCATTATTTCTTTTTACTAAGGTAATTTGCAGCGTGGTAAAACGGGGGAAATAAAAATGGCAGCAACCTATAATTTAATTGGTTTTGTGTTTTTTTACTTTTTTAGCTTTGCCTTTTACTTTTACTTTAAGGGCAATGTTAATTTAATATGTAAAAAAACGCAATCACAATCAATGGGGTTATAGGACAGTAAAAAACGGTAAAGTATACAAAGAGGCTCGATTGTGAGCCTCTATTTTTTTAGGGAGGTGTTATTATGGTTGTCGTGCTGAAGCCGAATGTTCCGAGAGAAAAAAGGAACGAACTGATTCGCGAAATTGAAGCAATGGGCGTGAAAGTCCAGGTTACCGAAGGTACTCAAACATCAATCCTCGGCCTTGTAGGCGACACTTCAAATCTTAACAAATACCGGATAGCGTCCAGTGAGATAGTCGCAAATATATTGCGTGTGCAGGAACCGTTTAAGAAAGCAAACAAGATGTTCAAGCCGGACAATACAATTATCGAAGTATCCGGAAGAAAAATAGGCGAAGGTTATTTTACCGTAATAACCGGCCCGTGTTCGGTTGAAAATGAAGAACAGATTGAAGGGATAGCCAAAGCCGTTAAAGCAAATGGAGCCGCTTTCTTGCGCGGAGGCGCCTACAAACCGAGAACTTCACCGTATTCATTCCAGGGGCTCGGCCTTGAAGGATTGGAATACTTAAAAATCGCGAGAGAAAAGACCGGGCTTCCGATTGTTTCGGAAATTATGTCGCCGGACCTTGTCCAGCGTTTTGTTGAAGATGTAGACATAATACAAGTAGGAGCAAGAAATATGCAAAACTTTGTTTTGCTGAAGGAGCTCGGGAAAACAAACAAGCCGATCCTGTTGAAACGTGGGCTTGCCGCGACGATAGAAGAATGGCTTATGTCCGCCGAATACATTATGAGCGAGGGCAATGAACAGGTAATATTATGCGAAAGAGGCATAAGGACCTTTGAAACATATACAAGAAATACTTTGGATTTAAGCTCGGTACTATCGGTAAAAAAACTGAGTCATTTGCCGGTAATAGTCGATCCGAGCCATGCGACCGGACACTCATGGATGGTTGAGGCAATGACAAAAGCGGCGGTAGTTGCCGGTGCGGATGGCGTGATAGTGGAGGTTCACAACAATCCCGCGATGGCGTTATGCGACGGTTCGCAGTCAATAACCCCTGAACAATTTTCCAACCTTATGGAAAAGGTCAGAAAACTTGTTGAATTTGAAGGGAAAGTATTGGTGGAATGATATGAAGATATTAAACCTGAACCTTAAACATAAAACGGTTCCGATCGAGACAGAAAACGGTTTGTTTCAAAAAGCCGCACAGCGCATAAAGGAACTGTTCGGAGAAAGAAAAATAATGCTCGTTACCGACAGCAATGTAGGACCTGTTTATGCAGAGAAACTTTTTACACAGCTTAAAGATTTAAACATCGAAACTGGAGTATATACTGTTCCCGCAGGGGAAAACAGCAAAAGCCACGATCTGCTTCTTAAGCTTTATGATGCGTTCGCGCGTTTCGGGCTAACAAGGAGGGATATTGTTATAGCCGTCGGCGGAGGTGTGACAGGCGATCTTGCGGGATATGCCGCATCAACATGGCTCAGGGGAACGGGCCTTGTCCATATTCCGACATCTCTTATTGCGATGGTTGACTCAAGCATCGGCGGAAAAACCGCGGTAAACCTTCCGCACGGGAAAAACCTCGTCGGCAGCTTTTATCATCCTGAAATTGTACTGATAGATCCGCTTCTTCTTGAAACACTGCCCGACAGGTACTTTTTCGACGGTATTGCCGAGGTAATAAAATATGGCCTCATATCTGACAATAACCTGTTTGAGATGCTTGAAAGCCTCGAAAACCGCGGAAACATTATAGAGCATATTGAAGAGATAATATTCAGGTGCTGTGATATAAAAAGAAATATTGTTGAACAGGACGAAACCGAAAGCGGAATCAGGATGATTTTGAATTTCGGGCATACATTCGGACATGCGATAGAAAAGGTATTCGGATATGAAAAGTACACGCACGGCGAAGCAGTATCAGTCGGTATGGTGTACATCAGCGAAATTTCCGAAAAGCTCGGGTTCTGCAACTCCGAACTTCCGAAAAGACTCCGTTCGGTATTGTCCCGGTACGGGCTTCCGGTTGATTTCCCGAAAGTGGATAATAATGCGGTTATTGATGCCGTTTTAATCGATAAAAAATCGCGGACCAACGATATAAACCTTGTATTGATAGAAGAACCGGGAAAGGTTTTTATAAAAAGGTTCCCGAAAGAACAAATCAGGAGGATGGTTCATGAAAACCGTTACGATTAAGCCTTCCGATCTCTCCGGCAAAATACTTGTGCCGCCGTCAAAAAGCATGGCTCACAGGGCGATTATATGTGCGTTTTTGTCGGAAGGAACGAGCATTATCGATAATATTGAGCTTTCTGACGATATTATCGCGACATGCGGCACGGTTGAAGCGCTTGGAGCCGAAATAGACATCGTCGAAGGTAGTGTTCGGGAAAGAAAAAAACTTGTTATACACGGGACAGGCAGCGTCAACGTGAAGAAAGAAAGGATTGACTGCGGTGAGTCAGGTTCCACGGCGCGGTTTATCATACCCGTCTCACGCCTTTCAAAAGAAAAAGTAATAATAGACGGAAAAGGAAAACTCGTTGATAGGCCGTTTGACGTGTTTTTCCCGATATTTGATGCTCAAAATATCGGGTACCGGACGGATAGCGGAAAACTGCCGCTGGTACTTGAAGGCAGTCTTAAACCGGGAGAGTTTAAAGTAAGGGGAGACGTAAGTTCGCAGTTTATATCAGGGCTATTGTTCGCACTGCCGCTTCTTCCGGGCAATTCAACGATTATTCCGACAACACGGCTTGAATCGGCCGGATATATTGATATGACGATTGAGATGCAGAAAAGGTTCGGCATAGAGATAAATTTCGACAGGGAACGGAATATTATAGAAATTCCAGGCTGGCAGAGGTATATACCGCAGAACTATACCGTTGAAGGCGACTGGTCCCAGGCAGCATTCTGGCTTGTAGCCGGGGCTTTGTCCGGGCCTGTGTCGGTTGAAGGACTAAACAACAATTCAACGCAGGGCGATAAAATTATTGAAACGGTTTTAAAAGAGATGGGAGCGGATATATCGTGGGATGATGGCCTGCTTACAGCGAAAAGGAGCGCGCTTGCCGGAATAAGCGTGGATGTGTCTCAGTTTCCCGATCTTGTGCCTATACTGGCCGTAGCCGGTGCTTACGCGAAAGGGAGGACGGTATTATATAACGCCGCAAGGCTCAGGATAAAAGAAAGCGACCGTTTGAGAGCAATTGCGACGGAACTGAAGGCGGTTGGCGCCGATGTAACCGAAATGCAGGAAAGCCTTGAGATAACCGGCAAACAAAGTCTTACCGGCGGCAGGGTTTACGGCTGGAACGATCACCGTATAGTCATGTCCGCGGCGGTAATGGCGTCAAAATGCCGTAAAAATGTCACTATTGAGGGCAGCCAAGCGGTAAATAAATCCTATCCCGCATTCTGGGAGCATTATGCGGGCCTTGGAGGTAGAATTATATGAGCAGCATATCGGGTGAAAAAATAAAAATATCCGTTTTTGGAGAATCGCATGGAAAAGCTGTTGGTGTTGTAATCGACGGCCTTCCTCCCGGGATTGAAATAGACAGTGATAAAATCCGGGCCGAAATGGAAAGGCGCAGGCCCGGGCAGGACCGTTTTACAACGCCGAGAAATGAAAGCGATGATGTTGAAATAATAAGCGGTGTTTTTAACGGGTACACGACCGGCACGCCGTTGTGCGGGATTATCGGAAATACGGATGTAAAGTCGAAAGATTATGATGCGATGAAAAATCTTATGCGGCCCGGGCATGCTGATTACACGGGTTATATCAGGTACGGGGGTTTTGCCGATTACCGCGGCGGCGGGCATTTTTCGGGAAGACTGACCGCGCCCATTGTTTTTGCCGGCGCAATAGCATACCAATATCTTCAGAAAAAAGGGATAACAATCGGAACACATATTCTTAAGATAGGAAGTATTGATGATGAGCCTCTGAACGCTGCCGATATACCGGCGGACATACTCAATAAATTCAGGGGCATGCGTTTTCCGGTTGTTTCGCCGGGAATTGAAGAGAAAATTAAAGAGGAAATCGATAATGCAAGAAGGGATTTGGATTCGGTAGGAGGAATTCTTGAAACTGCTGTCGTGAATGTTCCCGCCGGATTGGGGTCGCCGATGTTTAATTCTGTTGAAAGCAAATTATCCGCGTTTGTTTTTTCTATTCCGGCGGTAAAAGGGATCGAGTTCGGTTCGGGTTTCGGATTCGCGCAAATGCGCGGAAGCGAAGCAAATGACCAATTCACTGCGGACGGTAAGACTGTAAAAACCGCGACAAATCATACGGGCGGAATAAACGGAGGCATGACAAACGGAATGCCGATTGTATTCCGCACCGTTTTCAGGCCCACGCCTTCAATCGGAAAACCGCAGCGGGCTCTCGATATTTCAAAAATGGAAAGCACCGAACTGAAAATACAGGGAAGACACGATCCATGCATTGCGGTGAGGGCTGTTCCTGTGCTTGACGCTGCAGCGGCGCTTGTTTTCATGGATTTATTATTGTGAAGCTTTGCCTGTTTGGATATTGGGTTAACAGCTATCGGGAATTGTAACCGCCGGCAGCTTATTGACCGTATTTTTATAAGCCGGAATTTATAGTTCGTTGCAACCGGTAAAAATTATGTTAAGGAGAATGGAAGAATGGACGAATTAAATCTTCAGCATTACAGGGAAATAATCAACGAAATTGACAAAAATCTTGTTTCGGTTTTCGAACAGCGGATGGAAACCGTGAAGAAGATTGCCGACTATAAAAGAAAAAACAAACTTAAGATCCTTGATGCGGAAAGAGAAAAAAAGGTTGTAGAAAACGCTGTTTCATACTTAAAAAATAAGGAACTGGAAAAATACCTGCGTTTTTTTATCGATGATTTATTAACGCTTTGCAGGCAGTATCAGATTGACAGCATAGCAAATGATTTTTCCGTTTCATACGAAGAAGCGAAACCCGAAATCATGCCAGATACTGTAATAGGGTATTACGGGCTTCCCGGTTCGTACTGTGAAGAGGCCGCGATAGAATATTTCGGCAAAATATTTTCAGGGAAATCATATCAGGCATTCGATGAGGTTATATCGGCGTTATCTTCAGGCGAAATTGATATCGGTGTGCTGCCGATTGAAAACTCGTCCACGGGAACTATTACTGAGGTTATTGATCTTATAAGGGATAACAGCGTTTATATCGTAGGCGAGCATGTTGTAGCAATACGTCACAACCTTTTGGCTCTGCCGGGCACAAAACTGTCGGATATAAGAACCGTGTATTCACATGTACAAGGACTTGAGCAGAGCGCGCATTTCCTGAAAAAATACGCTTGGGAGCAAATTGTTTATAAAAGTACCGCGAACAGCGCTAAGCTCATCAGGGATATCGGCGACAAAACGAAGGCCGCGATTGCGTCTTCAAGGTGCGCCGAAGTTTACGGACTAGAAATTCTTGTTCCCCATATTCATTACAATAAGAATAATTATACGCGGTTTATACTGGTCGGCAGGGAGCTTGCCGTCAATAACGCATGTGATAAGATAAGCATTGTCATGGATATTGCGCACAAACCCGGAGCGCTGTATAATGTGTTGCGTCTTTTTAATGAGCAGAACATAAATATTATGAAGATAGAATCAAGACCTATTATAGAAAGGCCGTGGGAATACCTGTTTTTCTTTGATTTTGAAGGCAATCTCGAAAACGAGCGTGTAAAGAACCTGATTGAATCATTGAAAAATATAAGTCATCAATTCAGACTCCTTGGAAATTACAGGAACAGTGAAAGGAGAGTCGTATGAAATTCGGATTGATAGGCGAAAAGCTTTCACACAGCTATTCACCGCTGATACACCGGCTGTTTTTTAATATAACGGGTATAAAAGGGGAATATAAACTTTTTGAAATTGAAAGGAAAAATATCGGCGAATTCCTGCAAAACGCGAGAATGGACAAGTTTGCCGGGCTTAACGTGACAATCCCGTATAAAACCGACGTTATTCCTTTTCTTGACGAGTTATCCCCCGAAGCTGAAAAGATTAACGCGGTTAACACGATTTCATTCAATGACCGCGTTCGCGGTTACAACACCGATTATTTCGGTCTCGATTGTACATTTAATAAGCACAGGGTGTCTGTTAACGGAAGAAAAGTGCTTGTAATGGGAAGCGGGGGAGCAGCGAAAGCTGTAGTTTCATATCTTTTGGACAAAAAAGCGAAAGAGATATACATTGCATCAAGGGACAATGCAAAAGCAGGCGAGAAATTTCCGGAAGTAATGGCTATTTCTTATTCCGATATAATAGAATACTGTCCTTTTGATATAATCATAAATACCACTCCTGTGGGAATGCATCCGAATACGGGAGTATCACCACTGACGAAAGAACAGGTCAGCGGAGCGGTATTTCTCTTTGACCTCATTTACAATCCATCGGTAACAAAGCTTATCGAAATTGCCGATTCGCTTAAGATTTCAAATACAAACGGCTTATACATGCTTGTGGCGCAGGCCGTAAAAGCCCAGGAGATATGGCACGCAGGAGATTATGGAATTGAAATCATTGACAGGATAATAAGTGAAATTAATAAAATTTAAATGAATGAAACTTTCGTTGAATTATATCCTCGCTGCAGTTCTACAACACTGACTTTAATTAAAAAGCATGCACGCGTTAAAGGGAGTTGGGGGCATCCGCGGTAAGGCAAAGAGGAATATACAGGCAGAAAAGAGAAGGAGATTATACGGGCAGTAAAAGGGGTGAGAGAATGCAGACTGTAAAAGAAAGAATGCGGATGAAGCAGAAAAACATTGTGTTAACAGGAATAATGGGATGCGGTAAAACAACAATCGGGCGCATGCTTGCCGATAAACTGTCCGTTGAATTTGTCGATCTGGATGAATATATTGAAAAAAAATGGGGCAGTATAACCGAACTGTTTAAAAAGGGCGAAGAGTATTTCAGGGATATAGAAAGCCAGGCTGTCAGGGAGATCTCCAAAAAAAAGGGAATTGTGATAGCAACCGGCGGAGGTGTCGTAAAAAGAGATGAAAACGTGGCTGTGTTAAAAAGGAACGGGGTTATCTTTTTTATCGACCGCCCGCTTGAAAACATACTGTCCGATGTTGATATATCCGGACGGCCTTTATTGGAGGATGGAAAAGAAAAACTGGTCAGGATATTCAATGAACGGTACAAACTTTACAAAAGTACTTGCGATGTACATGTTAAAAATACAGGGGATATACAATCGGTCATATCCGTAATTATCGGATATTTGGAATAAAGGCGGAATCCTTGTATTTCGTGATATATCCTTCAATTCAAGAAAATAATCCGATTTTTCATTCACCGATTTCTTCCGTTCTTCCGATTGATTTTTGTAAAATGTTACTTTATTATAATAACATGACAAAATATTTCTCACATCTCTATATGTAACCTGCGTTGTCTTTGGTATTGCAGTTCACGAATGAATGAGGTGATTTTCAACCTATATGCCGAAAACGATTGGCGGCGGGTGCTTATTATCAAAAACGGGTATAAAGCTTGAAAAGGAGGACCTACATGTACGGGTTGGTTATTGCGGACGATGAATTGATTATACGTCAGGGTTTGATGACGATACCATGGAATGAATATAATATTGAAGTTGTGGGTATTGCGTCAAACGGCAGCGAAGCTCTTGATATGGTCATAAAAAAATGCCCCGATATACTACTGACAGACATTCGTATGCCGGGCATGGACGGGTTGTCCCTAATTAACGCCGCTAAAAAATACAATCCCGAAATACAGGCAATTCTTCTTACCGGATATGAGGACTTTGAATATGCCCGCGATGCAATCCGGCTTGGAGCGATAGGATATATTCTTAAACCGTCGGACCCGGAAGAAATAATTGAAAGTATTGAAAGAGCCAAAAAAAAACTCGAAGACATTCACGGCCGGACCGATAATAATACAAATAATCCGAAAGTAAAGAACAGGATAATTTGTAAACTGATCGATTATATAGAAAAGCATTATAAAGAAGATATAACATTGCAGACAGCGGCGGATTACGTACATATGAACCATATCTACATAAGCCGCCTGTTTAAAAAGGAAACAGGAGAAACATTTCTTGATTATCTTACAAAATTTCGTTTAAAAAAAGCATGCGTTCTTCTTGCAAAAAATGAATACAAAATATATGAGATCGCTTTGGAAGTCGGAATTAACGATTCGGGATATTTCAGCCAGGTATTCAGGAAATATTACGGGATGACTCCGACAGAATACAGAAACAGACTGTTTTCCGGCGGAACACAAACATATGGTGCAGGGATATGAACAAAAAAAACCGTACCTTTATTTCAGAATTTATTCGTAATTTGCCGATCCAGAAAAAGCTTTTGTTTTCATTCATAATTCTCACAGTTATTCCGGCCTTATTAATCGGAATTCTTTCTTTTTACCGCTCAAGCGAACTGCTTAAGCACAAGACCGAACAATATATGAAGGATATTCTTCTTGAAACGGGAAACAACATTGAAACGAAGCTGAGCGAAGTGGAAAGCCTGTCTTTTCAGATTGTTTCAAACTCGGTAATTCATGATTCATTATTAAAAAGCAATAAAGGGTTTACTGACGAAAAAGAAAAGATTTATACCGAAAGAGCAATAGATTCGCAGCTAAGAAGCATGCTTCCTTCTGTTCCGGGTATCGCCGCAATACAGGTTCTATCGAATGACGGGACTTCGTATTATATAAACCCGGCGTCGATTCCTTTAAGCGCGATGAGTCTGAATGACGCAGACAAAAAAATACTGGAAGACGGTAAAGGGAGCATTCACTGGTTTGATACCGATCCGAATACCCAGACGATTGCAATGGGAAGAACTATCAACAGCGTAGCAAACCAGGAAAGAATAGGGTATGCGTTGATTTATATACGTGAGAAAAGCATTATAGATGCTTTTAAAGATACGGAGCTTCTTAGGAACGGTGAAATATTTGTAGTGGGAAAAAACGGAAATATCATATCCTGCATAGAAAAGGAACTTTTGGGGCAGAGGAATGAATTCACAACGCTGGAAGAGTTGGAATACATAAACCCCAGGAGTTTCGGCACATCCAAAATAGACGGTATGAACTATTATTTTCTATACGGGGAAATCAACGGCACAAACTGGCGAATGATAAGCTTTATACCCGCGGTCGAATATGAAAAGGAAATTATATGGCTTAGAAACTGGATTACGCTGATTATTATTGTGTGCTGTTTATTGTCTGTCGCGTTTTCCGTTGCGATATCAGGGGGAGTTTCAAAACCGGTCAGGGATCTTTCAAAAATGATGCGGGAAATCGGCGATGGGGACTTCAGCGTTTACAGTACATATGATTCAAAAGATGAAATAGGTGTTTTAAGCCGTCACTTCAATGAAATGGTAAGCCAGGTCAAAAATCTTATTCAAAAGGTGTACGAGGAAGAACTGTTAAAACAGAAAGCGGAGCTTAAATCGCTCAGGATGCAGATTAACCCACATTTTTTATACAATTCGCTCGAATCTATAAACTGGATGGCAAGAATACGCGGGGTGCCGGAAATCGGAAAAATGGTTAAAGCTCTCGGTGATCTTATGCGCGCAAGTATAAGCGGGGATGATTTTGTTACCGTTGGCGAAGAAATAAAGAATATAGAAAACTATTTGATTATTCAGAAATTCCGCTACGGCGATAAAATTGAGGTTAATATCGATATTAAACCCGGAATTGAAAAACATAAAATACCTAAGCTTATACTGCAGCCTATTGTAGAAAATGCCATTGTTCATGGAATAGAAAAAATGGTTGGCAGCGGTATAATAAATATCTCCGGTGCGGTATCCGGCAACAACATTATACTTAAGGTTACGGATAACGGGCTGGGCATAAACGAGGACCGCATAAAAACGATATTATCGGCTCCGGAACATGCCGGCAGGACGAATGGGCATACCAACATAGGTCTTAGAAATGTTGACCGCAGGATAAAAATATACTATGGAGAAGAATACGGTGTTCAAATCCAAAGCAGGGAAGGCCGGGGAACCACGGTCACACTGAGTTTTCCGATAGAGTAGTTGTCCGGTTAGAGCAGTTATTTATTTTATATACAGAAAAAAAGCGGAAAAACAAGAAGTTAATATTTTCAACAATATGGTTAATTCTTACTAATGCTTTCTTATGTTTCCCTTTTTATAATATAGACAAGGCGTATTAAAATGTCTAAAAATAAAGGAGGAAACTGGCTATGAAAAAAATCGCGTTGTTATTACTATGCGTATGTTTCTTTGCTGCGTCAGTTCTGACAGGTTGTACTCCAACTCCGACTGCTGAAGGAACCGGCGGCACAGAAGCCGCAACCGGAAAAGAACTTACCACTCTTAAAATCGAAGCATGGGGAATTGAAACCGATCCTAACTCTGTAATCATCAAGGAAGCAGTACAACTGTACAATCAGAGAAACGACAATGTAGAGCTTACCATTGAGTTTACCGAACAGGAACAGTACAAAACCAAAATTGCGACACTTATGGCGGCAAATGAAGCTCCTGACCTGTTTAACACCTGGGCTGCAGGATTTTTGAAACCCTTTGTTACATCAGGTAAGGTATACAGTATCAGTGAAGATCTTGACAAAGATCCGGAGTGGAAAAACCGGTTTGTACCCGGTATATTTGCAGGCTTTACATATGACGGCAAAATATACGCGTCTCCAAATACACAGACTGTTGTATGCCTGTTTTACAACAAGGAAATATTCGATAAATACAATCTTGAAGTACCGGAAACATATGAAGAATTAAAGACAGTCGTCAAAACGCTGAACGATAACGGAATAATCCCATTCGCACTTGGAAACAAGGCTCCGTGGGTAGGAGCGATGTACAGTGAACTGGTTGCCAACCGCATCGGCGGCAGTGAACCGTTCGACAAAGTATATAATAAAACCGGCACATGGCTGGATCCTTCGTTCATAAAAGCCGGCGAGATTATGTATGAACTTGCCCAAATGAATGCTTTCCCTGAAGGCTTCAACGCCCTTGATAATGATCCGTCCAGGGAAATGTTCCTTGAAGGAAAAGCAGCGATGCATGTCATGGGCAGTTGGGCTATTCAACAGCTTACATATGAAGGAAGCCCGCTTATCGGTAAACTGGATGTTGCTAAATTCCCTGCTATAGAAGGTGGTAAGGGAGATATTAACAACTGGCTTGGCCAGCCCGATCAGAGCTTTGCAATCAGCGCGCGCTGCAAGGATAAGGAAGCAGCCGTGAAATTCCTTAAACTGATGGCGGATCCGGAAATCCAGTTGAAGTTTGCTGAAGCAGGAAACCTGATTGCGACAAACGCACAGCTTGATCCTGCAAAAGCGAATCCTATTGCGACAAAGGTTGCCGAGTTACAGAAAGATATGAATGAATTGTTTATATTCTATGATGTTGCTTTAGGGGCTGCTGTAGGAAATGAATACAATAACGCGATACAGGCGATTACCGCCGGCACGGATCCTGTGGAAGCATTTACAACGCTTCAGGAATATACCGAGCAGAATTATGAATAACGATAACCGATCTTATTTGAAAATGGTCAGGAGGCTCTGCCTCTTGACCATTGGTTGTATTAACATTTACCAATGTTTTCAGGAGAGCTCGCTATGGAATCGATGCTGAAAAACAAGAAAACAATTCTCTCTTTTATATTGCCGGGATTGATTATTTATATTTTAATCGTCATTATCCCGATATTAAACACAATTTATCACAGCGCATTTAAATGGAACATACTTGGCAGCAAAAATTTTATCGGTTTTGATAACTTTGTAAACATGTTCACAAGGGATAAAATATTTATTAAAAGCATGAAAAACACTTTTTTGCTTATGATCTCGTCCCTCGTCATACAAACACCGCTCGCAATTCTTCTCGCCGTGGCCCTTAGCGGGAATATAAAATTTAAACGTTATTACAAAACTGTCTTTTTCATGCCGAACATTATAGCCAGTGTTGCCATCGGGCTTTTATGGTCTTTCATATATAATCCTGAGTTCGGAATAATAAACAGATTGCTCGAAGCTGTCGGGCTAAACAGCTTAAAAAGATTATGGCTTGCGGACATGAAAACCGTCATGCCATCGATAATTGTAGTTATCTGCTGGCAATTCATCGGATATCATATGATTCTTTATCTGGCGGCTATTGAAAACATACCTAAGGATTTGAGGGAAGCAGCGCTTATAGACGGCGTAAATTCAGTAAAAATGCTATGGTATATTACGCTGCCTTTAATCAGGCATATGATCGGTATTGATGTTGTTCTTATGGCTACAGGTTCCCTTCGTTTCTTTGATTTGATATATGTAATGACAAACGGGGGGCCGAACCATGCAAGCGAGGTAATCGCATCTTACATGTACTATAAATCGTTCAGAGATTATCAGTATGGTTACGGCAGCGCTGTTTCGGTTGTATTATTGGTTTTGTGTCTTGTTATAGCTTATATCCTGCAGCGGCTTTTCCGTTCGGAAAAACTTGAGTACTAAAGGAGTGCTTTCTTTTCATGGTTTTCAATAAGATGCTGAAAAAAATCAAGATTGGCGGGATTCTTTTTCACATGGTACTTCTGGTACTGTCATTAACATGCCTGTATCCTTTGTTTTGGCTGTTAATTAATTCCGTAAAGACAAATTCCGAGTTATTCGGCGATCCCTGGGGGTTTGCCTCTTCGATACAAATAAATAACTACGTAACGGCATGGGTATCCGGAAAGATTGGAATCAGCTTTTTCAATTCATCCCTGGTATCAATCTCCTCCGTAATAATTACAATCTTTCTGTCGAGTGCGGCTGCGTTTGCGATAAGCAGACTTAAGTGGAAACTTTCTTCTTTTGTTTTAAGCCTGTTTTTGTTAGGAATTATGATACCGATACACTCAACTTTAATTCCGCTGTTTACAATGTTTAATAAAATCGGCATTATAAACCGGTATATTGCGCTGATACTTCCATATGTGGCGTTTGCTCTTCCAACATCGATATTTATATTGTCAGGCTTCATGAAAACTTTCCCAAGCGAAATAGAGGAAGCAGTGATCATTGACGGGTGCAGCATGGCCGGTTTCTTCTGGAGGATTTTATTTCCGCTGAGCAAATCGCCAATTGCGACGATATCTATTTTTAACTTTGTGGGCATGTGGAATGAGTTGATGTTTGCGTTAATATTTCTGTCAGATCCGAACAAAACAACGCTTCCGGTTAGCTTAACCCGTTTCAAGGGTCAGTATTCAACGAACTGGACAGTACAGCTTGCAGCGGTTGTAACAATGATTATACCAAGCATAACTGCTTACATATTTTTAAATGACAAGATTATTGAAAGTATAACGGTAGGATCGGTAAAAGGCTGAAAATATATTTGCAAGACGCAGGTTTTTTATTCCAGCATGGCTTCATTGTATTTTCGCATAAGTTTTTCCCATGTGCTTATATTCACAATCCCTGTAACAGCGAGCTTTTCGTCTTTTTGAAAAGCCATAACTGCTTTTTTCGTTTTCGGCCCAAATTTGCCGTTGCACCAGTCATGGAAATAATTAAGGTATTTTAAGGCTTTTTGGACCTGGTACACATCTGAACCGAAATCCCCGTCTTTTAAATTTCTGAAAGGCTGGTTATCATATACAATTTTAACTTTTGTTCCGTATGGGATGTACTTATAAAGTTCATTTGCGTCGTCATTGTTCATGCGTATACATCCGCCCGATACATTTTGCCTGCCGATTGCCCACGGATGTCTTGTCCCGTGTATTCCATACTTACCCCACGGAACGTTAAGACCCATCCATGCGCCGCCAAAACCATCACCCCAGTTGCCTTTTTCAATAATTATCCAGTCACCTACAGGAGACGGGGAATTTATCTTCCCGCCCGAAACGGGATATGTTTTATATAATTGCTCATCCCTAAATACATACATGAGCTGTTCATCAAGATTTATATATATACGGTACGGGTTATTTGATACGAGGATATAATTGCTGACCGGTATTGACGTTAGTTCCGTATTTCGGTCAACGCGGATTATTAATTCCTTGACACAAAAAAGCAATATTAGGACAAAAAATAAAGTTTTCCAGTAATATATTGCTTTTCGCATATACACCTTTTCCGATATAACAGAGCGCATTTGTTACACCTCGTAAGGTTAGACGCAAGTCCGTGCAAAGCACCGCTAAAACAAGTATATGAGCTTAAACGCATCAAAATATCCGAAAAGCATATTCAAAAGTCTAAATTTTTAACGGGGTTGTACTATTATTAAGCTGAAATATATATATTTTATAGAGTAATTCTTAAAAATTCCTGCCTGGGAGGAATACTGTTTTGAAAAGGCTCTTTGCGTTTGTTTTGCTGATTATGATATTTTTTACGACATGGACAGCAGCAGACGATATAAATGAAGAGATACCGACATCTTCAATATTTGAAGGCATATCGGCGGATGTTTCCATTGAGGATTATCCTAAGATAAATGCACGTTCCGCGCTTGTAATGGATTTTGAATCCGGGAGGGTGCTTTTTGAAAAAAACGGGTATGTAAAAAGGCCTATGGCAAGCACAACAAAAATAATGACGGCAATTATTGCATTGGAAAACGGTAATCTTGATGATATTGTGAAAGTAAGTAAAAACGCGGCTTCAATATGGGGATCAACGATACATTTAACTGCAGGGGAAGAGGTATCCTTAAGAGAGTTGATGTACGGGCTGCTGTTATGTTCAGGAAATGACGCAGCGATCGCGATAAGCGAACACATTGCGGGAAGTGTGGAAGAGTTTCTTAAAATGATGAACCGCAAAGCAGAGGAAATAGGGGCATATAACACGCATTTTACGAGTCCGCACGGCCTTGACGGCACAGGGCATTATTCAACCGCATACGATCTTGCCGTGATAACAAGATATGCGTTGAACAATCCGGTATTTAACGAGATAGTTAGAACAAAATCGATAACTATAGGAAAAAGATATATGGCAAACACAAATGAAATGCTCGCAGGATATGAGGGGGCCGACGGCGTAAAAACAGGTTATACCGGAAAAGCGGGAAGATGCCTCGTTACGTCGGCAACGAGGGATGGGAGGCGTTTTATATCCGTTGTATTATTCTGCGACAGCAGGCACCAGCGCGCGCTCAGCAGTAAACAAATTTTAGACTACGCATTCGCAAACTATCACTACAGAACAATAATAAATAGCGAATATATCGGAATGCTGCCCGTGTATAAAGGTTTTGAAAAATCTGTTCCGGTATATGTCGAGAAAAACGTTACAATGCCTTTGACGGAATCGGAGTATCAAAGCCTTTACACTAAAATATCGCTGCCGTCGGAAGTTATCGCGCCAATCAGGGAAAGAGATTTCGTTGGAACTTTATCTGTTTACTTAAACGATGAAATATTGTGCGAATCTGTTATCCGTGCAGGAAAAAGCATTAAGAAGAAAAACATACTTGAATACCTTGTCGATGTCTTTATCGCGTGGCTTAAGCTGATGCGTGAAAGTTAATGTTATTGCAGCCCGTATAATACAAATCCTGCAACAATTCATACTTTTATTAACTAATTAAAAGTTAATATGAAACTTCTTATTTTTAAACTTGCAATATAATCAGTAATGTATTATTATATCATTTAAGGTTTTTTCGCATAAATAAAGCACATGAATAATCTTTTCATGTGCGTGTTATTGTACAAACGATATTACTATTGCCGGAGGAATAAACAATGAGCGTTTATGAAGGATTCAGCAAACAGCAGCTTATTATCAGAAAGAAAGAGATGGAACAAAGGTTTTCCTGTTATAGAAAGCAAAACCTTAAATTGGACATGTCAAGGGGGAAACCTTGTTCGGAACAGCTTGATCTTTCCAATGCGATATTTGAATACAACGGCGATTTTATTACGGAAGAAGGCTGTGACTGCAGAAATTACGGTTTACCTGACGGCATTTCCGAGATGAAGAAAATATTTGCCGAAATACTTGGCGTTGGTTCCGAAAATGTCATTGTTGGAAACAGTTCCAGCCTGAATATGATGTATGATACGTTTGTGAGAGCATATTTATTCGGAATTAACGGCTGCGAACCGTGGGGCAGGCTTGAAAAAGTCCGTTTTTTGTGCCCGTCTCCGGGATATGACCGTCATTTTGCAATCTGTGAACAATTCAATATGGATATGATAACAATTCCTATGAAGGAAGACGGTCCTGATATGGATATGGTAGAGGAATTGGTCAGGGAGGATGAATTGATAAAGGGGATATGGTGCATTCCGATGTACAGCAACCCGACCGGTGCGGTTTATTCTGACGATGTTGTTAAAAGACTTGCCGGGATGAAAACAAAAGCGGCCGATTTTCGCATATTCTGGGATAATGCTTACGCAGTGCATCATTTATACGAGGAAAACAAAATTTTGAACATTCTCGACGAATGCCAAAAAGCCGGCAACGCCGACAGGGTGTATATGTTTGCTTCAACAGCAAAAATAACTTTTGCCGGTTCCGGTGTTGCAGCAATGGCGTCAAGTTTGGATAATGTGCGCCAGATAAAAGAAAAGATATCTATCCAGAAAATATGTTCAAACAAGATAAACCAGTTTTTACACGCACGTTTTTTGAAAGATTATGACGGCATAAGAGCTCATATGGAAAAACACGCTAAAATATTAAGACCAAAATTTGAAGCGGTTTCGGACATATTAAGCAGAAACCTTTCGGGATTAGGGATCGCGTCTTGGACCACACCACGGGGAGGATATTTTATAAGTCTTGATGTGCATGAAGGCTGCGCTAAAAAAGTGGTTGAAAAAGCCAAAGAGGCAGGAGTCACCCTGACGCCTGCAGGAGCAACATTCCCATACGGCCGTGATCCTAACGACAGAAACATAAGAATTGCACCGACTTATCCTCCGCTGGAGGAGTTAAAGAGTGCGGTTGAGGTTCTGTGTATATGCGTGGAACTGGCAGTTCTTGAAAAAATACTTCAGGATTAAAATATTTACGAAAAACCGGCGGATAGAGACGCATAAATAAACGCGTCTCTTTTTTATTTTATCCCGTGAATAAATTTAAGAAAAACAGTAACAAATCCTGGAGAAATATTAAAATTATATCTGGATTTTTAAATGAAAAGAATATATAATATTGGTAAACGGTTAATTACAATAACATGATGTTATGATGTGTTATTGTCTTTACTTTTTGAAATGCAAAAAACACTTCTTTAACATGACCGTAAAACAAAAAAAGCAAGAAAATATATCCAATTTCCTTGCTTTTTCAATTAAGATATGATATGATGTATGAACATTATAACATAATTACAACTTTACCTCGTTTATAATATTATAAAAGATAACTGGAGGTTGTTGACATGGCAGGCTTAAATAAGTACAGTACAATTCCCTTATATTGTCAGTTAAAAAATATTATCCTTGAACAAATTGAAAGTGGTTATTTTGAGGAAGATTCAAAAATTCCATCCGAACAAGAATTTTGCGAAAAGTATAATATCAGCCGGCCTACAGTCAGACAAGCCATAAATGAATTAACAAATAACGGCCAGTTATATAAATTAAGAGGTAAAGGCACATTTGTATCAAAACGAAAATCAAGCATACATATTAAAGATTATACCGGTTTTACAGATTCGATACTCGACAGCCTTGATCCTGAAAACAAAGAGATTGTTTCTGTTGATACCGTATCATCGGATGACTTGGCAAAATTAAAGGAAGTATTTAATATAAAGTCCGAAAAAGCCTCTTTCACATCCATTACATATATTAATAAACGCAATGATGAAATATTTTCTGTTAATGTTTCTTATATCCCGTTATCTTTATTTCCGGATATCGGGGAGGACATAAAAAATAAAAAACCTTCATTTGAAATTTTAAGAGGCAAGTATCCGCTTGTGCCTTACAGTTCTAAAAGCACGCTGGAAGTTATATATACCGATCAGGTAGATGCTGGTCTTTTACAGGTACAACCCGGACAAGCGTTAATACAAATCAATAATGTGTTATATTCAAAAAGCGGCCAGCCCGTTGAATATATTGTGTCAAAATACCGTGCGGACAAATGCAGGCTGATGTTTGAAAACCACAAATAATATCTGCATCTTATGCCGCCCGTCGTCATCGAAAGCACACTACCAGAGCCGCTTACCAACCTGAACGCGGCAGCAATGACTCAACCCATTAACCACCCGCTTGTTATATGACACTATTCCCGCGGGTCCTGGTTCGGGTGTTTTGTTTCCTAGGTCGACAAAGCACATACCGTTCAACACGCTTTGGATCATGTTCATCTTTTACAAAGAGGTCTCCATATCCCGGGTCGCTCATTAACCCGCTCCACAGTTACCTGTAGGCAGCAGGGCGCTGGAGCATGTCGCCCTGCGTCACCGAAAATACCCGAACCACCCGCTGTGTAATTGGCGTTATTTCCGCGGGTCCTGCTTCTCGGGTCGGGGCATTGCTGCCGCGTTCCAGTGGGTACGCGACTTTACTTCGTTTCCTTGGTCGACAAAGCGTGTGAAAATTAATTCAGTTGCAGGCAGTTGAAATTTGTGCTAAAATAGCAGAAAAAATATTGAACAGGATTTACTGCGTATAATTTCTAATGCCCGTTTTTCAAGCGGGGTAATTTATACGCGGTGGTATTATCTGAGCTAAAGCCGGGTTTACGGTTTTAGCAAGGATGTATATTACATACCTGAAGTTATGGAGTATTCCGTGCGAAGGGGAACATAAAAAATTTTGCCCATCCGTTACGGTTGGGCTTTTTTATTAGGAGGTTTAATATATGAAAAGCAAAGGCTTTATATTTTTCTTAACTGTAA